>CAXTCI010000071.1:14032-24472 GCA_964242325.1 uncultured Acetobacteraceae bacterium | reverse complement strand
GAGAAGGCCGTTCAGATACATTGTTCAGCAGATTAATCAGATTCTCGAAAACCAACAACATACTGCCAATGATAGATAAAATCTATGTCTTTCCACATTGCGGAATCGTTTGCAAATTCTATGGCAATCCCCGCCAGGTTCCGCGATGGTTGGCCCAACGCAGCAACAGCAGAGGGAGCGACGACATGGCCAAGATGAAGGCGATTGACGCGGCGGTGCGCGTGCTGGAACGGGAAGGCGTCACCGTCGCCTTCGGCGTCCCCGGCGCGGCCATCAACCCGCTCTACGCCGCGCTCAAGGCACGCGGCAGCATCCGTCACATCCTGGCCCGGCACGTCGAGGGCGCATCCCACATGGCCGACGGCTATAGCCGCACAAAGCCCGGCAACATCGGCGTCTGCATCGGCACGTCAGGTCCCGCCGGCACCGACATGATCACCGGGCTGTATACCGCCCAGGCCGACAGCATCCCCATCCTGTGCATCACCGGCCAGGCGCCCCGCGCCAAGATGTACAAGGAAGACTTCCAGGCCGTTGACATCGAGACCATCGCCAAGACCGTCACCAAGTGGTCGGTCTGCGTGCGCGAACCCGCGCTGGTGCCGATGGTGTTCCAGCAGGCGTTCCACGTCATGCGCTCCGGACGCCCCGGCCCCGTGCTGATCGACCTGCCGATCGACGTGCAGATGGCCGAGATCGAGTTCGACGACAGCACCTACGAGCCGCTGCCGATCTACAAGCCCGCCGCCACCCGGCCGCAGGCGGAGCGCGCCATGGCGATGCTGAACGCCGCCGAGCGCCCGCTGCTGATCGCCGGCGGCGGCATCATCAACGCCGACGCCTGCGACCTGCTGGTGGAGTTCGCCGAGCTGACCGGCGTGCCGGTGATCCCGACCCTGATGGGCTGGGGCTGCATCCCCGACGACCACCGGCTGATGGCGGGAATGGTCGGTTTGCAGACGAGTCACCGCTATGGGAACGCGACGTTCCTGGACAGCGACTTCGCGATGGGCATCGGCAACCGCTGGGCCAACCGCCACACCGGGTCGGTGGATGTTTATACGAAGGGCCGCACGTTCGTGCACGTGGACATCGAGCCGACGCAGATCGGCCGGGTGTTCGGCCCGGACTTCGGCATCGTCTCGGACGCCAAGGCGGCGCTGGTGCAGTTCCTCGCGGTCGCGCGTGCGATGAAGGCGGCCGGCACGCTGCGCGACCGCTCGGCCTGGGCGGGGTCGTGCGAGCACCGCAAGGCGAACATGCTGCGCAAGTCGCACTTCGACGCGGTTCCGCTGAAGCCGCAGCGCGTTTACCAGGAGATGAACGAGATCCTGGACCGCGACACCTGCTATGTCACCACCATCGGCCTGTCGCAGATTGCCGGGGCGCAGTTCCTCAAGGTTTACAAGCCGCGCAACTGGATCAACTGCGGCCAGGCGGGGCCGCTGGGCTGGACCCTGCCGGCGGCGCTGGGCGTGCGGGCGGCGGACCCGGCGCGCAAGATCGTGGCGCTGTCGGGCGACTACGACTTCCAGTTCATGATCGAGGAGCTGGCGGTCGGCGCGCAGCACAAGCTGCCATACCTGCATATCGTGGTGAACAACTCCTACCTCGGGCTGATCCGGCAGGCGCAGCGCGGGTTCCAGATGGATTTTGAGGTCAGCCTGGCGTTCGACAACATCAACGCCCCGGCGGACGGCGACGCAGTGCCAGGCTACGGCGTGGACCACGTGGCCGTTGCGGAGGGGCTGGGCTGCAAGGCGATCCGGGTCAAGAGCCCGAACGAGTTCAAGGACGCCTTCGCCCGCGCCCATGCGCTGATGGAGGAGTTCCAGGTGCCGGTCGTGATGGAGTTCATCCTGGAGAAGGTGACGAACATCAGCATGGGCACGGAGGTGGACAGCGTGAACGAGTTCGAGGATATCCTGTGCCTGGACCCATCGCTGTCCATCAAGAAAAGCCAGGAAATGGACACGCAGCCCGCGCCGAAGCAACTCGAACCCGCCGGGCGGTAGTTTCCCTACTCCCTCTCCCTCCGGGAGAGGGCCGGGGTGAGGGAAGCCGCAAGCGCCGGCCTCGATCCCCACCCCGTCCACCCCACCGACACAAGGCGCTAAACCCCACCCAGCCCGGCGCCCCCGGAGACCTCCGATGCCCAAGTTCGCCGCCAACCTGACGATGCTGTTCACCGAGCAGCCGTTCCTCGACCGCTTCGCCGCCGCGTCCCGCGCCGGCTTTGGGGCCGTCGAGTTCCTGTTCCCCTATGACCATCCGGCGCAGCAGGTCGCCGACACGGCGAAGGCGGCCGGCCTGCAGGTGGTGCTGCACAACCTGCCCGCCGGCAACTGGGCCGGCGGCGAGCGCGGCATCGCCTGCCTGCCCGGCCGCGTGGACGAGTTCCGCGCCGGCGTCACCCGCACCATCGAGTATGCCAAGGCGCTGGGCGCCCCGCAGGTCAATTGCCTGGCCGGGCTTGCGGCGCCGGACGACACGGCGGCGCATCGGACGCTGGTGGACAACCTGCGCTTTGCCGGGGATGCGCTGGACAAGGCGGGGATCAGGCTGCTGTTGGAGCCGGTGAATACCCGGGACGTGCCGGGCTTCTTTGTCAGCCGCACCGCGCAGGGACTGGCGATCCTGGACGAGGTGGGCCATCCCAACATCAAGCTGCAGTATGACATCTACCATGCCCAGGTGATGGAGGGCGACCTGCTGCCGACCATCGAGCGCAACTTCGCCCGCATCGGCCACCTGCAGGTCGCCGACAACCCCGGGCGGAACGAGCCTGGCACCGGGGAGATCAATTATCCCTATGTGTTCCGCCGTCTTGACGAACTGGGCTATGCCGGCTGGATCGGCTGCGAGTACAAGCCTTCAGCCGCCGGGCTGGGCTGGATGAAACCTTACATGGCCGCGGTTGCTGCCTGATCCGACCCGCCGCAGCTTGCAAAGCCCGCCTCCATGACGGCAGCTTCCCTGCTCCCTTTCCCTCCGGGAGAGGACCGGGGTGAGGGGGGCCGGCGGCGGAGCCGGGCACGGTCCGTGCCGCTGCACTGTGGCCTAGTTCCGGTAAGCACCCTGCTTGCCCGCCCCCTCACCCCGGCCTTCTTCCGAAGGGAGAGGGAGCAGGAAGCAGGCTCCCAGCATTTGTCACAACACCCTGAACAGGACCTTCAATCATGAGCAACATCGGTTTCATCGGCCTCGGCATCATGGGCCGTCCCATGGCGGGCCACCTGCTGACTGGCGGGCACACCCTGTTCGTGCATGACATCGCCCCCGTAGCCCAGGCCATCCTGGATGCGGGCGCCACCGCCTGCACCAGCGGCGCCGAGGTCGCGCGGCGCGCCGACATCATCATCACCATGGTGCCCGACACCCCGGACGTCGAGGCCGCGTTGTTCGGACCCGGCGGCGTCGCCGAGGGCCTGACGCCCGGCAAGGTCGTGGTGGACATGAGCAGCATCTCCCCCATCGCCACCAAGGACATGGCCAAGCGGATCAACGCGCTCGGCTGCGACTACCTGGACGCCCCGGTGTCCGGCGGCGACGTCGGCGCGAAGGCGGCAAGCCTGACCATCATGGTCGGCGGCCCCGACGCGGCGTTCGCCAGGGTCGAGCCGCTGTTCAAGCTGATGGGCAAGAACATCACCCTGGTCGGCGGCAACGGCGACGGCCAGACCACCAAGGTCGCCAACCAGATCATCGTGGCGCTGACCATCGAGGCGGTGGCGGAGGCGCTGCTGTTCGCCTCCAAGGCCGGCGCCGACCCGGCACGGGTGCGGACCGCGCTGATGGGCGGCTTCGCCAACTCCCGCATCCTGGAGGTGCATGGCGAGCGGATGATCAAGCGCAACTTCGACCCGGGCTTCCGGATCGAGCTGCACCAGAAGGACCTGAACCTGGCGCTGTCCGGTGCGCGCGCCCTGGGCTTGAGCCTCCCTAATACCGCCACATGCCAGGAACTGTTCAACGCCGCCGCTGCCGCCGGCGGCAAGGCATGGGACCATTCCGGCATGGTCCGCGTGCTGGAAATGCTGGCCCACCATGAGATCGGCGGAGACCAGCAGGTGAAAGCGGCTGCGGAGTAGCATTTTCTCTGCTCCCTCTCCCTCCGGGAGAGGGTCGGGGTGAGGGGGGCTTGGCTGCGGAGCGGGGCATGGCAGCGCCGCTGGCACCAGCTCCGGCGCAATGAGGATCGAGCTTGAAGACTCCCCTCACCCCAACCCTCTCCCGGGGGGAGAGGGAGCAAAGCGGCCGTTGATCTTTTTGGCGCTAAAGCGGCGTCAGCCGGCGAACACCGCGCGTCCGTTGCTGACCACCACGACATCCCGCTCCACCACCCGGGCGCGGAATGCGCCGCCGTGCCAGCCCTCGGTGCGTATGGTTTCGCCGGGGAATACCGGGGCGGTGAACCGCAGGTGCATTTCCCGGAACCGCATGGGATCGTAGCCGCCGAGCCGGGCCAGCAGCGCATGGCCGACGACGCCCAGGGTGCACAGCCCGTGCAGGATCGGCCGGGGGTAGCCGGCGCGGGCAGCAATCGCCGGGTCGGCGTGCAGCGGATTGTCGTCGCCGTTCAGGCGATACAGCAGCGCCTGCTCCGGCCGGGTCGGCAGGTCCATCGTCCAGTCAGGCGGGCCATCCGGCATGGGATGCGGCTGGCGCACCGGCCCGGACGGGCCGCCGAAGCCGCCGTCGCCGCGCAGCACCGTCGTGCTGGTCAGCGTCGCCAGGAGCGTGCCGGCATCGTCGAGCAGCAGCTTCTCGCTGTAGAGCAGCGCCCCGCGCCCTGGCCCCTTGTCCACCAGTCCGGTGACGCGGGTCCGTCCCACGACCGCGCCGCCGACCGGCAATGGCTGGTGCAGGACGATGCCCTGCTCCCCGTGCACGACCTGCACGGCGTCAATGCCGGTCGCCGGGTCAGCAACCCAAAATCCGGGATGCCCCAGCACGACCGCTGCCGTGGGCACCGCCCGCAACGCCCGGTGGTGGTCCACGAAGTCCAATTGCCGGGGGTCCATCGGGTCCTGCCCGAAGCCGACCGACAGAGCATACAGGATCATGTCCCGCGGCGTGACCTGCTGACGCACGTCCGGCAGGTGATGGCGCATCAGCGCGTCGTGGTTGATCGGCATTTCCGTCCCTCAACAAAGCCCGGCGGCGCAAGGTAGCCGCCAAGGCCGGCCGCGTCCTTACCCTATGACGCACGAGTCGAGGGCAAACATCTTTGCGCCGATGCCGGTGAGCGTGACCGGTCCTGAACGGGTTGCGGGGCGATGCTGCCAATGAGCGGCCAAGCCGAGTGCCTGGACAGGCAGCCCTACCGTTGGCTGACCTGCCACGCCTCCGCCGTATGCACCGGCGTGTTGGCAACTGCCGGCGGCGCGCGGCCGAGCACATGGTCCGCTCCTTTTTCCCCGATCATGATGGTGGGGGCGTTCAGGTTGCCCGTCGTGAGCGACGGCATGATCGAGCTGTCGATCACGTGCAGCCCGTCCAGGCGGATCACCCGGGTTTGCGGGTCCACGACCGCCAGCGGGTCGTCCGCCCGGCCCATCCGGCAGGTGCCGGTGGGATGGTAGGCGCTTTCGACCTTGGCGGCGATGAAGGCGTCGATCTGCTCGTCCGTCACCACGCCGGCGCCGGGCTGCAGCTCATCGCCGCGGAAGCGGTCGAAGGCGGACTGGGCGAAGATTTCCCGCGTCAGGCGGACGCAGGCGCGCATCTCCGTCCAGTCGTCGGGGTGGCTCATGTAGTTGAAGCGCAGGCGCGGCTTGGCCGCCGGGTCGGCTGACGCCAGCCGGACGGAGCCGCGGCTTTTGGAACGCATGGGGCCGACATGCGCCTGGAAGCCATGCCCCTCGGCCTTCACCTTGCCGTCGTAGCTGACCGCCAGCGGTAGGAAGTGATACTGGATGTCGGGGTAGGGCACCCCGGCGCGGCTGCGTATGAAGCCGCAACTTTCGAAGTGGTTGGTGGCGCCTAGCCCGTCGTGCCGCAGCACCCACCGCGCACCGATCATCGCCTTGGCCAGCCGGTTCGTCGCCGAATAAAGGGTGACCGGCTCCTTGCAGGCGAGCTGGAAGTAGAACTCCAGGTGGTCTTGCAGGTTCTCGCCGACGCCGGGCAGGTCGTGACGGACTGGGATGCCGTGCTGGCGCAATTCGTCGGCCGGGCCGATCCCCGAGAGCTTGAGCAGCTGCGGCGAGTTGATGGGACCGCCACACAGGATGACGGTGCGGTAGGCGCGTGCGACGTGGATGTCCCCGCCCCGCCGGTAGCGTATGCCGACGGCGCAGCGGCCCTGGAACAGGATCTCGGAGGCCAGGGCATGGGTGACGACGTTCAGGTTGGGGCGTGACAGCGCCGGCTTCAGGTAGGCGTTGGCCGCGCTCCAGCGCCGACCATCGCGCACCGTCATGCCCATGCGGCCGAAGCCTTCCTGCTGGTAGCCGTTGTAGTCCGCAGTGACGGCGTAGCCCGCCTGCCGCCCGGCCTCGATCCAGGCGGCGTGCAGCGGGTTCTCCAGCGTGCCGTATCGCGTATGCAGCGGGCCGTCGCCGCCGCGGTATTCGTCTCCGCCCTCGTTGGAGGTTTCGGCCCGGCGGAAGTACGGCAGCACATGACGATAGCCCCAGCCGGCGGCGCCCTCCTCCTCCCAGTGGTCGAAGTCGTGCGGGTTGCCGCGGACATAGACCATGCCGTTGATGGACGACGACCCGCCCAGCACCTTGCCCCGCGGCGTGTGCAGCCGGCGCCCGCCAAGATGCGGCTCTGGGTCCGTCTCATAGGACCAGTTGTACTTCGGCATGTTCATCGGGATGGATAGCGCGCTGGGCATCTGGATCAGGATCGAGCTGTCGGAACCGCCGTATTCCAGCAGCATGACCGTCGCCTTGCCGTCCTCGGTCAGCCGGTTCGCCAGCACGCAGCCGGCCGACCCGGCGCCGACGATCACATAATCGAAAAACTCCTCGGTCATGACGGACTCGCTCAATAGGGTGCCTCCACATCGGCGAGCCCCACGTAAACGCTCTTGCGCCGGGTGTAGTGCTCGATGGCAGCGCGTCCGTTCTCGCGGCCCAGGCCGGACTGCTTCATCTTCATCCCGCCGAACGGCAGCTCGATCGGGGTGATGTTGCAGGCGTTGATCCAGCAGGTGCCGGCCTGCAGCCGCGCGATCACCCGGTGGGCGCGGGACAGGTCGGAGGTGAACACCCCGGCGGCCCAGCCGAACTCGGTCGCGTTGGCGCGGGTGACGACCTCGTCCTCGTCGTCGAAAGTCAGCACCGACATGACGGGGCCGAAAATTTCCTCCCGCACGATGGCCATGCCGTCGCGGCAGTCGCCGAACACAGTGGGTACCACGAAGGCGCCGCGGGCCAGCGCGCCGTCGGTGACGCGGTGGCCGCCCGCCAGCAGCTCCGCCCCTTCCTGCGTGCCGCGCTCGATGTAGCCGAGCACATGGGTCATGTGCGCTTCCGAAATCAGGGCGCCGACCTGGGTGGTGGGGTCCAGCGGGTCGCCGACCCTAATGCGGGCGACCCGGGCCAGCAGCTTCTCCAGGAACGCCTGGTGGACCCGGCGATGCACGAACACCCGGGTGCCGTTGGAGCAGACCTCGCCCGCCGAGTAGAAGTTTCCGAGCAGCGCACCGGATACCGCGTTGTCCAGCCGCGCATCGTCGAACACGATCAGCGAAGATTTGCCGCCGAGTTCCAGCGTCATCGGCTTCGGTGCCGCGTCGGCCATTACCGCCCGGCCGGTCCCGACCTCGCCGGTCAGCGACACCTTGCGTATGCCGGGGTGCCGGGTCAGCAGCCGGCCGGTTTCGGCAAAGCCCTGCACGACCTGGAACACGCCGTCCGGCAGCCCGGCCTCGCGCAGCGACTCGGCCAGGGCCAAGGCTGTCAGCGGCGTCAGTTCGGACGGCTTGAAGATCATGGCGTTGCCGCAGGCCAGCGCCGGCGCGGCTTTCCAGCAGGCGATCTGCAGCGGATAGTTCCAGGCGCCGATCCCGGCGACGACGCCCAGCGCCTCGCGCCGCGTGTAGCCGAACGCGCCGGGGCCGAGGTCCAGGTGCTCCCCGGCGATGCCTGCCGCCAGGCCGCCGTAGTATTCCAGGCAGTCCGCGCCGGACAGCACGTCCACCGCCGCGGTTTCCTGGATCGACCTGCCGGTGTCGAGGGTTTCGGTCCGGGCAAGCTCGGCGTTGCGGGAGCGCAGCAGGTCGGCGGCGCGGCGCAGCACCCGGCCGCGCTGGGCGCCGGTCAGGGCGGCCCAGGCCGGCTGGGCGCGGCTGGCGGCGGCGACGGCTTGGTCCACCTCGGCCGGGCCGGACACGGCGATGCGGGCCAGGACCTCGCCCGTCGCCGGGTTGACGGTTGCAAAACTGTCCCGTGCCGGCGGAGCGCGCCGGGCGCGATGCGGGGGAGGGGTCGGCAGCCTGCTGTCCACGAAGGCCGTCACCAGGGAGCGCGCCGCCTCGCTGTCGCCTTCGCGCCACTCGGACAGCGCGGCGCGCAGCCACACCCCGTCAATCAGCGACGCCACCATGCCGGCGACCCGTCCGGCCTCATTTCCCGGCAGCAATGGGCGCAGGGCATGGCGCAGGTTGGATAGCATGCGCGCCTGGTAGGCGGCCTGCACCCGCCGCAGCCGTGGCGCATGCAGGACCTGACCCCAAATTGCCAGCCAGGCCGCCGCGGCACGAGGCTCGAACTCGGCGGAGGACAGGCTGGCGTCTATGATGGCCTGCACCCGCTCCCGCGGCGAGCGGGCTCCGGCCAGGCGTTCCGCCACGCGGCTGCGCACGCGCCCGACCAAGGTGCGGAAGGCCAGGTCGAGCAGCGTGTCCTTGTCGCCGAAGTAATGCGCCACCAGCCCGGCCGACACCCCGGCCCGGGCGCCGATCCGCCCCAAGGTGGTGCCGACATAGCCAGCCTCGGCCAGCACATCTATCGTCACCTCGACAAGCTGCTGCCGGCGGCTGTCGGGTAGGGTGGTCTGTTCGGTGGAGGCTTGGCGCTGCCGCATGTCCTAGCCCGTGAATTGAATGTCCATTCAATACCTGGCTGATCGCAGGGTCAATGTGGGGGTTTGCCTTTGGGACCAGCACTCTGCCTGTCGGAATGCCGGAAATGGAGGCATTTCACGATCCGAGGTTTCGGTAAACTGGTCCAGTTCGCCAACATGGCAAACAGCCATTGCGGAGCCGTAATGCGGAGGTGGTCCGGCTAGTTGCCGGCAACTGCTGACGGGCGGCATTGCTGCGCGTCCCGCAAGACGGGTATAAGTGCCCGTTTGATAATGTTATTGCATAGGCCATTAGACGTGGCTTTCTTGCGCTTCGTTCGCCCAATGGAGGCGTCGGGCGGCGCCCACGGGCCGAATGCCCGCTTCGCTCCGGTGCCCGGAAGCCCACGCCAGCCGACTCAGCGTAGCGCATTCTCAAACGGGCACTGACAATGCAGGCGTCCTGCAACGCAGGACTTCTTCGGGTCCAGCGTTGTATAGCTTGTGGCCTAAAAAAACTGCTTCCCCTCACATTGAATGACTGTTTAATGTCGGACGACCAGAGTGCGACATACAGCCCGGCCCCGGGCGCAGGAGGGCCATCATGGCACTGCTCGATGACTGGATGGCGGACAACAAGATCCCGGTCGGATCGGTGATTGCCTCGGGGATAGACGTGCTGAAGACGCATGGCGCCGGGTTCTTTGACGGCGTGTCGGACACCGTGCGCTTCGTGATCGACGGGATTACGGCGGCGCTGGTGTGGGTGCCAAGTCCGGTGCTGATCCTGCTGATGACCGGGCTGTCCTACCTGGTGCGCCGGTCGTGGCAGCTCAGCCTGTTCGTCGCCTTGGCGCTGCTGTTCATCCTGAACCAGGGCTACTGGCAGGAAACCATGGAAACGCTGTCCCTGGTGCTGGCGTCCGCCCTGGTGTCCAGCGCCATCGGCATCCCGCTGGGCATCGCCGCCGCGCACCGGCCTTGGCTGTTCCGGCTGATCCGCCCGGCGCTGGACCTGATGCAGACGCTGCCGACCTTTGTTTACCTGATCCCGACCCTGGTGCTGTTCGGGCTGGGCGCGGTGCCGGGGCTGATCTCGACCGTTATCTTCGCCCTGCCGGCGCCGGTGCGGCTGACCCATCTCGGCATCACCTCGGTGCCCCGGCAACTGCTTGAGGCCGGGGAGTCGTTCGGCGCCACCCGGCGGCAACTGCTGTGGAAAGTGGAGCTGCCCAGCGCCCGCCCGATGATCCTGGCCGGGCTGACCCAGTGCATCATGCTGAGCCTGTCCATGGTCGTCATTGCCGCGCTGGTGGGCGCCGGCGGGCTGGGGGTGCCGGTGGTGCGGGCGCTGAACACGGTGCGGGTGGACACGGGGTTCGAGGCCGGGCTGGTGATCGTGCTGCTGGCCATCATCCTGGA
>CAXTCI010000071.1:0-13932 GCA_964242325.1 uncultured Acetobacteraceae bacterium | reverse complement strand
GGACGGGGATGGCGCGGTGGACCTCGCTTCCTGCGATGCGGCCACCTTGCGGCGGATGCGGCTCAGCCGGGTGGCGATGGTGTTCCAGTCCTTTGCGCTGCTGCCGTGGCGGACCGTGCGGGAGAACGTCGGACTGGGGCTGGAGCTGCGCGGCGTGTCCGCGGCGGAGCGGCGGCGGCTGGTGGACGGGAAGCTGGCGCTTGTCGGCCTGGACCAATGGGCCGACCGCTTCGCGCACGAACTCTCGGGCGGGATGCAGCAGCGGGTCGGGCTGGCCCGCGCCTTTGCGACCGATGCCGACATTCTGCTGATGGACGAGCCGTTCTCGGCGCTCGACCCGCTGATCCGCGGCAAGCTGCAGGACGAGCTACTGGACCTGCAGCAGAAAGTGAAGAAAACCATCCTGTTCGTCAGCCACGACCTGGACGAGGCGGTGAAGATCGGCAACCACATCTCGATTATGGAAGGCGGCCAGATCGTCCAGACCGGCACGGCGGAGGACATCGTGCTGCGCCCGGCCAACGATTACGTGGCGCAGTTCGTGCAGCATCTCAACCCGCTGACAGTGCTGCGGGCGGGGACGGTGATGCGCCGGCACAGCGACTTGCCGCGGGAGGGCGCGGGCGTGTGGCTGGACCAGCGCCGCTCATATCGCCTGATGCTGGACAAGGAGGGGCGGCCGAGCGAGGCGTTTTACGACGGCGAGCGGCTGCCGGTCACGCCGATGGACCATTTCGACGGGTCGCAGTCGGTGGTGCCGCGGGGGTTGCTGGTGGTGCCGCACAGCTTCCCGCTGCGTTTGACGATGCACCTGCGCCAGGTCAGCGGCCATCCGGTGCTGCTGGCGTCGGATGACCGGTTCGCGGGCGTTTGCGACGGGGATGACATCCTGCGGGCGCTGTGTGGGACGCGTGGGCCGGACATGGCGGCGGTGTCGCCGAAGCTGGAACGGGTGGAGTAGCCGTCCGCCACAGCTTGAAACCGCCAGTCGGAAGGCGTTACGCTCCTCCCTCTCCATCCGGGAGAGGGTCGGGGTGAGGGGACGGGCAAGCGCGTCCCCAGGGCCAAACAGGCTAGGTGCGGGTGGCACGTAGGCTCCTCGCTCCGCAGCCAAGCCCCCCTCACCCCGACCCTCTCCCGGAGGGAGAGGGAGCAGGCAGGTTTCGTCCTACATGCCTAGCGATGCCTTCACCGCTGCCAGGCCGTCTTTTCCGTCTATCGTCGTCACCCCGTCCAGCCAGGTCGCGAGCTTGTCCGGGTTGGCCTTTACCCAGTTGCGCGCTGCCACGGCGCCGTCCTGCTTCTGGGTGGCGATCGCCGCCATGATCGCGTTCTCCATCGGCACGGTGAAGCTGAGCTGGTGGAACAGCCGGTCGGCATTCGGGCACTGCGCGGCATAGCCGGTGCGGGACATCGTGTTGACGGTCGTGCTGCCGTAGTTCGGCCCGAAATACTGCTCGGCGCCGGACAGGTAGGTGATCGGGAACCGCTCGTTCATCGGGTGCGGCTCCCACGCCAGGAAGGCGATCCACTTTCTGTCGCGCACCGCCCGCTCGACCTCGCCGAGCATGCCCTGTTCGCTGGACTCGATCAGCTTCCAGCCCTTCAGCCCGTCCTCGCCCGCGGTCAGCATGCGCTGGATGTTCTGGTTGGCGGGCGCGCCGGGCTCGATGCCGTAGATACGGGAGCCGAACTTGTCGGCATGCTTCGAAAGATCGGCGGTGGTATGCACCCCCTCCGCCGCCACGTAGTCCGGCACCGCCAGGGTGAACTTGGCGTTTTGCAGGTTGTGCTCGACCAGCACCATCTTGTCGGCTTTCAGCAGCGGCTCCACGAAGTTGGTCTGCGCCGGCATCCAGTTGCCCAGGAACACGTCGAGCTGCCCGGTGGACAGCGCCTGGAAGATGATCGGCACCGACAGCGTGTTGACCGTCTGCTTGTAGCCCAGCCCCTTGAGCAGCGTGCCCGCGATGCCGTTGGTGGAGCTGATGTCGCTCCAGCCCGGATCGGCCATGCGGACCGTGGCGCAGGACGGCGCCTCGGCCGACTGTGCCGCGGCGTAGGGCGTCATGGTCGCAGCAACCAAGATCAATATTTTCAGGATACGCATCGTATCGTCTCCGGGGGTTCAGACTGTGGACGCGCCGACCTGGGGGAAGCGCGCCGCCGCTTCCAGGTCGTCGAGCTTCATGTGGTTGCGCATATATAATCGGCTGGCGTCGCGGATGGGCTGGTGATCCCAGGGCGTCTGCGCGCCGTGCCGCAGCGCCTCGGCCACGAAGCGCCGGCGGCGCTGGCTGGCGAGCACGTCCGCATGCAGCCGCGCCAGGTCCCAGCGCCGCGCCACCCCGGCGCGGAGACTTGCCGCGGTGCCGTGTAGAGCCGGGTCGGCGGCACGGTTGACCCGCTCGTCCGGGTCCGCTTGCAGGTCATAAAGCTGTTCAGGGTCGCCCGGCGAGTGGACGAACTTGTGCATCCCGCGCCGCAGCATCACGACCGGGGCCACGGCGCCCTCGGCGAGATACTCGCCCAGCACGTCATGCTCGGTTCCGGCGCCGGAAAGGGACGGCAGCAGGGAATGGCCGTCCAGCGGGGTCGCATAGTCCGGCGCCCGCCCATCCCCGGCAATCTCCGCCAGGGTCGGCAGGATGTCGGCCAGGGACACCGGCTCGGCCCGGCGTCCCGCGGCGAATAGGCCCGGCGCATGCACGATCAGGGGCACGCGGCAGGACGGCTCGAAGAAGCTCATCTTGTACCATAGCCCGCGCTCTCCCAGCATCTCGCCGTGGTCGGCCAGCAGGATCACGACGGTGTCCCGCTCCATGCCGGTGTCGCGCAACGTAGCAAGCAGCGTGCCGACCTGGTCGTCCACGAACGAGCACGCGCCGTAATAAGCCCGGCGCGCCGCCAGCACCTGGGCGTCCGTCACCGGCTGCGCGTCGGTCGCGCAGACATGGCGCAGGCGCCGGGTGTGTGGGTCGTCGGCCACGTCGCCACGGCGGACGCGCGGCATGTCCACGGCGGCGCCGTCGTAGCGGCTCCACCAGGGGTCGGGGATGGTGAACGGGTCGTGCGGGTGGCTTAGCGAGACGACCATCAGGAACGGCCGTTCGTCGGAGCCGCGGGCGATGTCGAACAGGCGCTGCCGGGCGCTGAACACCACCTCCTCGTCGAAGTCTATTTGGTTGGTCCGCACGCACGGCCCGGCGAAGGCCACACTGTCCATGTTATGATACCAGTCTGGACGCACCTCCGGCCGCAGCCAGTCCGGGGTCCAGCCGTAATCGGCCGGGTAGATGTCGGTGGTCAGCCGCTCCTCGAACCCATGCAGTTGGTCCGGCCCGCAGAAGTGCATCTTGCCCGTCAGCACGGTGAGGTATCCCGCCCGGCGCAGGTAATGGGCGAAGGTCGGCACCTGCGAGCTGAACTCGGCGGCGTTGTCATAGGCGCCGGTCTCGGACGGTAGCCGGCCAGACATGAACACGGCGCGCGATGGGGCGCAGAGCGGGCTGTTGCAATAGGCGGACTCGAACACCACGCCCTGCCCGGCCAGGCGGTCCATGTGCGGCGTGAGCGCGACGCGGTTGCCGTAGGCCGGCAGCGCCCCGGCGGTCATCTGGTCCGCCATCAGGATCAGGACGTTCGGTGTGCGCGCCATGCCCAGTCCCCGGGAAAGACGGTGCGGCGTCAATCCATTGCAGCAAGATAACCCCAGCATGAACCTGCCGTGAACCAGGCGTGGCCTAATCAGGCGGGTAAAAACAGGCTTATACCGGCCGCCCTCCGCTCTCACCGTTTCCGTCATTGCGAGGAGCGTGCGACGTAGCGATCCAGGGCGGCAAGGACCGTGCTGGCGGCCCTGGATTGCCGCGTCGCAAGCGACTCGCCAGCGTAAAATTCATTACAAGGCCGTTGGTATTATGCCAAGGCGGCGTGACTTGCCCTCGCAGTAGAAGCTTGCGGCGTTCGTTGCGTTCCGCCTCGACAATCCTGCCCGGCGTGACAGGATGCGAGCCGCCGGCGCCTTCAGCACGGCCCATCACCGGGAGAGCGTCCATGAGAAGCATCGCCAGGCTGGCTGCCGCCGCCCTGCTCTGGCTGTGTCCTACCGGGCTTGCGGTGGCCGAGGGCTGGGACGGGGTGATCCGCATCGGCGTGCTGACCGACATGTCCGGGGTGTATTCCAGCATCTCCGGCAAGGGCGCGGTGATCGCGACGCGCATGGCGGTCGAGGACTGCCTGCGCGCCGAATGCGCCGGCATGAAGATCGAGGTCCTGTCCGCCGACCACCAGAACAAGGCCGACGTGGCGCTGGCGATTGCGCGGGAATGGATAGACAAGCAGGGGGTGGACGCCCTCGCCGACATGGGCAACGCATCCATCCAGCTCGCGATGCCCACCCTGCTGCGGGACAAGAACCGGGTCGGGCTGTTCCCAGGCGGCACCGCCCGGCTGACGGGTGACGCCTGCATGCCAAGCCACGTCGTGCAGTGGATGTGGGACACCTACGGCCAGGTCGCGGGCGTCGCCGACCAACTGACCCATCCCGGCACCACCTGGTTCCTCGTCACCGCGGACTATGCCTTCGGCCATCAGTTCGAGGCGGATGCGAACACGCTCGTCACGGCGAAGGGCGGCATGGTGATCGGGTCTGCCCGGCACCCGTTCCCGGCAACCGACCTGTCGTCGCAAATCCTGACGGCGCAGGCGTCGGGGGCGGACGTGATCGCCCTGGCCAACGCGGGCGGCGATACGGTCAACAGCATCAAGGCCGCGCACGACTTTGGCATCCTCGGTGGGAAGCAGCAGGTGGCGGCGTTCTTCCTGACGGCGATGGACGTGCACGGCATCGGGCTGGATGCGGCGCAAGGGACCGTGCTGACGGAGGCGTTCTACTGGAACCTGGACGACCGCACCCGTGCCTTCTCCGAACGTTTCCAGGCCCTGAACGGCACGGTGCCGGCGCCGTCCCATGCCGGCAACTACTCGGCCGTGCTGCACTACCTCAAGGCGGTCGCGGCCGCGAAGAGCGTCGAGGCCAAGACCGTCATCGCCAAGATGCACGAGCTGCCGGTTGGGGACGACGTGGTGCGCCATGCCACCCTGCGCCCGGATGGCCGCCTGGTGCACGACACCTATGTGTTCCGGGTCAAGACACCGGCGGAGTCCAAGGGAGAATGGGACCTGTATGACCTGATCGGCACGGTTCCGGCCGACCAGGCGTTCCGCCCGCTCAGCGAAAGCGCCTGCCCGGCCATCGCCAAGTAGGCCGTCCCGTCCGTGGTGCAAACCAAGCAAATCTCTGCAGGTTTGCGCACAGATGAAAAGCTAAGCAGGCTGGCACGGCCGCAGGCCGTCTGTGTAACAGGCCGCGCAAGCCTGCTTAGGAGGACGCCAATATGCCCCGCCGCATCATAGACATCTCGGTCCCGCTGACCGCCGGCATCGCCAGCGACCCGCCGCACATGCTGCCCAGCATCAAGTATCTGGATCACCATGCGACCGCGCCGGACCTCGCCGCCTTCTTCGGCGTGCCAGTCGGTGCCCTGCCGGACGGCGAGTATGCCGCGGTCGAGCAGGTCGCCCTGTCCACCCACAACGGCACCCACCTGGACGCGCCCTACCACTTCTTTTCCAGCATGGACCACGCCCTCGTGCCCGGCGGGCGCCCGTCCCTGCGGATTGACGAGGTTCCGCTCGACTGGTGCTTCCAGCCCGGCGTCAAGCTGGACTTCCGGGCCAAGCCGGACGGCCACGTGGTCCAGCCCGCCGAGGTCGAGGCCGAGCTGGCCCGCATCGGCCATACCCTGCGCCCGCTGGAGATCGTGGTGGTGAACACCCGCGCCGGGTCGCGCTACGGCGAGGCCGACTACCTGGACAGCGGCTGCGGCATGGGCAAGGCGGCGACGCTGTGGCTGCTGGAGCAGGGAGTGCGGCTGGTTGGCACCGATGGCTGGAGTTGGGACGCGCCGTTCAGCCACACCAAGCGCCGGGTGGCGGAGACGGGCGACGCCGGGCTGATCTGGGAAGGGCACCGCGCCGGGCGGGAGATCGGCTACTGCCACCTGGAGAAGCTGCACAACCTGGAGGCGCTGCCGGATAGCGGGTTCGAGGTCGCGTGCTTCCCGGTGAAGGTCAAGTCCGGCTCAGCCGGCTGGACCCGGGCAGTGGCGATCCTGCCGTAACGGCCCGGTGCGGCGGGGCCGTTGCGTTCAATCCCCGCCCAGCCCCGCCGCCTCGGGGAAGAACATCTCGTCCAGGCTCGCCGGCGCCTGCCGGATCGAGCCGATGCGGGCCATGAACTGCGCCGTCCGCAGCACCTTGGCCGGGCGCAGCGTGTAGGCGTAGTCCTTGTCGCCGATGATCGCGAGGATGTCGGCCGCCGTGCTGCGCCGGTCCCCAGACATTTCCAGGTAAAGCCGGGCAGCCGCGGGCTTGTCGGCGTTGATCGTGTCGATGGCCTCGGCCAGCCCGTCGTAGAAGGCGCGGAACACCCGGGGGTTCGCCTCGCGGAACCGGGTGCTGGCCAGCAGGGTCAACGCCGTCGCCGGGCCGCCGAGGATGTCGTAGTTGGTCAGGAGCAGGCGCGCGCCGGGCACCTTGATTTCCTGTTCGTAGAACGGCGACGAGCTGAAATGCGCGTTCACCCCCGCGGTGCCGCTGCTGAACGCCGCCAGCGCGTCCGGGTGGGACAGGGAGATGGTGAGCGGGTCCAGGCGCCCATGCTGATCCTCGCCGAACGCTTCCGCCGCGGCCATCTGCAGCATGATCGCCTGGGTGGAGATCCGCACCGACGGCACGGCGATCCTGTCCGCCTCGGTGAAGTCGCGGATCGAGTGGACGGCCGGGTTGCGGGTGATGAGATACAGCGGATAGGTCGTGATGGCGGCGGCGGCCTTCACGCCGACGTTGCGCCGGGTCTTGTCCCACAGGGTAATCAGCGACGGCGCGCCCTGGGCGGCGAACTGCACCGCGCCGGAGACCAGGCCGTCGTTCATCACGCTGGGGCCGGCAACCTGCACCCAGTTCACATGCAGGGCCTCGATCCCTGCGGCGTGGGCGTGCTTCTCGGCCAGGCCCATGCGTTCCATGACCATCAGCGGCAGGATGCTGACGCCATACTGCTCGGCGACGGTGATCTCCGTCATCTCGGCCCGCGCCCGGCCCGGCGTCAGCACCGCACCGCAGAGCAATGTGGCCAGGATCAGCCGGGCGAAGCAGGTCATGGGGTGCTCCGGAGGGCGGGGAGGCGTGCGGCCAGTGCGTCCGGCACGTCCACGGGGAGGCCCAGCACGCGGTAGGAGTTGGTCTTGCCGTGGATGTCGAGGTTCAGGCTGGCGTTCACTCCGCCCTCCAGCACCTCGTCTATGACGAAGTTGAGCGCGTGCAGGTTCGGCAGCTCATGCCGTACGACGGCCGTGGCGCCGCGGTGGCGGAACAGGGCGTGGACCCGCTCGGCCGTGACCTGGGCCAGCAGCAGCCGCCATAGCTCGGGGTGGTAGGCCACCACGGCGACGTTCAGCCGGTTGCCCTTGTCGCCGGCGCGGGCGTGGGCGATGGCATGCAGCGGGACGTTCATATGAAGCTGAACCCTGGGCTGACCCGGTTGCGCGGCACCAGGTAGGACACCGTGCGGACGCGGTTGCGCACCTGCGACCGCATCCCGCCGCCGCCGGCGGGACCGCAGCACAGCAGGGCCAGCACCTCCTGCATCGCCTGGTCCACCGGGCGGCGGTCCACGCCGGAGACCGCCAGGCGCACCCGCACTTCCTCCAGGTCAGGCGCTGCCGCGGCCAGGCTGCCGGTGTCGCCGTCGAACACGCTCAATGCGCCGATCAGGTCCAGGCGGCGGCGCAGGTGGAGGCCGCGCAGGTCCAGGCGCTTGCCGATCACGTCAGCCGCCAGCCTGGCCCGGGCTAGGGCGTTCGGGCCGGCATAGGAGATCTCGGCCTCGCCGATCCAGTCGCCGGTGAATGACATCGTCGCCTTCAGGCTCGGCGGCGCCGAGTGCCCGCGTGCGCCGGACACCGCGACGCGGTCAGGGCCGTCCTGCGCCATCCGGATGCCGGTCACGTCCAGGCTTACGTCGGGCGTCAGGTAGGCGGCGGGATCGTGGACTTCGTACAGCACCTGCTCGGTTACGGTCCGGCAGGTGACGCAGCCGCCGGTGCCGGCTGGCTTGGTGATGACCGCGCTGCCATCGGCCGCCACCTCGGCGATCGGGAAGCCGATGCTCTCCGGCCGCGGCACGTCCTTGAACCCGGGGTCGGCGAAGTAGCCGCCCGTCACCTGCGACCCGCATTCCAGCAGGTGGCCGACCAGCGTCCCCGCCGCCAGCCGGTCCCAATCGTCCCAGTCCCAGCCGAAATGCGCCACGAGCGGGCCGAGTGCCAGCGCCGGGTCGGCGACCCGGCCGGTCACCACGATCTCCGCCCCGGCGAGCAGCGCGTCGGCGATGGGCCGGGCGCCGAGGTAGACGTTGGCGGCAATCAGCTCCGCCGTGTCGCCGGCCAGTCCGGCGTCGCCCTCCCACACCTGCATACCGTCGAGGTCGCCGGCGGCAACGACGTCGCGTATGTCTTTCCCATGCACGACCGCGATGCGCGGCGGCGGCAGCCCAGCCTCTGCGGCCAGGCGCTGCAGCAGGCGGGCCGCGGCGGGCGGGTTGGCCGCGCCGAAGTTGCCCACGATGGGGATGCCGGCACGCAGGCAGGCCGGGAGCACCGGCCCAACCAGCTCGGCCAGCAGCGGCTCGTAGCCGGCGCCGGGGTCGGCCCGGCGGGCGACGTGGCCCAGGGCCAGGGTGCGCTCGGCCAGGGTCTCGAACATGATGGCGCCGGGCCGTCCGGAGCGGGCGATGGCGTCCACCACCGGCCCCGGCGCATCCGTCCGGTCGCCGGAGAACCCGGCGCCGCAGCCTATCAGGAATGCGCCTGCATCCATCCCAACGTTGCTCCCTGCCGGCCTCTGGGTGCCGCTGGCGGATAATGCAGCACGCTTTGCCGGATGGCGCGAGGGGTTGCGGGCAGGGGTAGTGCTTTAGCTTTAGCTTGAAGGTCGGCTCACGACCCCAATCGAGACGGTCACGGTCCGATCATACCGGCTCGAAGGCAGACACTTGGAGAGACGGCTGCCACGAAAGAACCTGGGCAACGTGCCGCGCCTCGCTTCTAAGAAAACTTCCAAATAAATACAGCAATCGTCAACGCCACGCTGCTGACATAGGCAAGCCGGCCGAACAAGTCGATGCTGATGGCGTGATCATGGAATTTTTTGTTGCGCAGGATTTCTGAGAGGAACCCCGTCGTCATCGCCATCATGCACAGCACGAAGAAGATGTAGAATATATACTCAAGTGCCACGGTATAGCCGAGTGCCGGCAGTTGGTTGGTGATCGAGATCAGCAGCACTGCGCTGGTCAAGATACCAGTCACCGGGATTGTCGTGCGTTCCTTTGCCAAGGTGGGCGGGAAGAACAGCGTGGCGAACACGACCACTGCGAGCAGGAACAACGGCACCAGCGTCTTGACCATGAACGCCGCGACATTGCGGTGCACGATGATCTCGGTGTCGAAGCCGCCGTATTCGGTGCGGTTTGCCGTGCCGAACAGTTCCGGCTTGCCCAGCGTGGACTGCACCGAGAAAGAATCCACGAACGGCCGCACGGCGACGACGTGCCAGAGCTGCAGGTCGCGAAAGGCGTCGCTGCTGCCGCCCGACTGACCACGGCGGTCAAGTTGCAAGCCGAACGTGTCAATGGCGTAGGCGATCTGCTCGCGGGGATGATCACGGTTCTGCAGGCGGATCAAAAGCGCCTGGGTGTCGAATGGATAGTCGTGCAGGTCGAAATTGGCTTTGAAGTTGCCGCTCACGCGCCAAAGCCGGTAATCGAGGCCATCCTCCCTGCCGGACTGCAGGGGACGACTTGCGTCGAAATTCCCGGAGAAGCCGGACAACTCGATCTGGCTCGGCATGTCGTCGCCGTCGGCATAGCGCATCCACAGGTAGAAATCGGCGTTGAACGTGCCCTCCTTGATATCGATCCGGTTCAGGTGGGTGATGTCGATGCCGGTATAGACCACGCGCTGGAGCCAGTAGAAATCGTCCTTGATCTGGACGATGTGACCGGCATCGGTCTCGCGCCCTATATCAACCAAGTCTGGGTCCTGCACCCTCACCAATTGGAGCGGCGCACTGATGAAACGGCCGTTTTGGAAAAAGCCGTATTTGATCGGCCGGGGCATCTCCCGTTTGGCATCGAAATAAAGCGGGCCATTGATGCCCATCACGGCATCGGTGCGATTGTCGATGCTCGCCAGCGCCGCGCGGATCTTATCCCGGTCCTCGGCCTGCGTGGACCTTGTGTTGCCGATGTGCGCGCGCCGGATCGCCTCGACCATCACACGGGCGGCATCCTGAGCACCTGCGGCGATCCATCCGGCGGAGAGGCCGGTCGTATGCTGGTACTGGGACGCCAGCGCCTGGCCGAGCTCGCCGGTGTTGTCGAGGATCATCGGGGCGATCGCAAACAGGTTGTCGGTGAAGAACCCCGGCTCGTCCTTTTCCTCGGGCTCGTTGGCGAACTGGTCGACGAAGCTGTCATCCGCGGCGCCGGATGCAAGGATGATCATCGAGTGGATGCCCCGGCGGCGGATCGCCTTCAACGTGGGCGTAGTGACATCGGGTGCCACGCCGAGGACGATGATGCGCGGCTCCGGTTCGGCCGCCAGTTGGTCCGCCACCAGCTTGGCGGACGCTTCCAACTGCTCGCCGGGTACGACCAGGAAGGTTTTTGGCTGGACGCCGCCATTGCCGCGCGTGAACCCGGCACGGAAGCTACGGCCATAGGTGGCGTTGCTGCTGACGAGGTTGATCTCCGGCGCGCGCATGAACGCCGAGTTGTGGCGCTTAATCACGTTCTGGATGTATTCGGCCATGAACTCGGCCTGCATGCTGTTGGGTGACAGCGCGCGGAAGTAATACGGGTTGTCGAGCGTCACCTCGTCCGAGCTTGCGTTGCCGGCCAGGGCGGCAATGTGGCCCTTGAGGTAGCCGGGACCGGCCGCTACCGACGTGGCGCTGACGGAGTGCCCCAGCACGGCGACGGCCGGGCTGGCCAGGATCGACGTCACGTTGGTGCTGGCGGTTGCCGGCACGCTCTTGTCGTCGAACACCTGCAGTTGCACGGGATGGCCGTCGATGCCGCCCGCGGCGTTGACCTCGTCCAGATATAGCTGCGTCGCCACCCGGGCCTCGTCGCCGAACGGTCGGACGGGGCCGCTCATCGAATTGGCAAAGGCGATCACGATCGGCTCACGGGGACCGAGTGCCTGCCGGGTGAACAGCCCGCACGCCAGCAGAACAAGGCAACAGGCGGCGATGACCCAGGCCAGGGTTTTGCGGCGGCGCAACGGCCGCGCAAGCCCCGTCAACCGGGCGTCCGGCATCGGCATTCCTTCGGGTGGAGTCACTTGAACACCGGCTCACCGTCGGCGCGCACCTGAGTTCGCCAAGCGGCGCGCACGATGTCCTGCACGGTGGCCGGCAGGGCAATGTAGTCGAGCGCCTCCGCGGCTTTACCGCCGTTGCGATACGCCCAATCGAAGAACTTCAGCACCGCCCCGCTGCGGGCCGCCTCCTTTGGATCCTCGGGCAGCAGGATGTAGGTGGTGGAGACGATCGGCCAGGCAGAGGGTCCGATTGCATCCACCAAGTTGACGGCGAAGTTGGGCACGTTCCAATCCGTGGCCGCCGCCGCGGCAGTGAACGTCGCGGTCGTCGGCTTGACGAAGCCGCCGGAGCGATTGCGTAGCTGCACCGTGGTCAGGTGGTTCTGCGACGCGAACGCGTTTTCCACATAGCCGATACCGCCGCGGGTGATGGTCACCGTACTCGCCACGCCATCGCTGCCGATCGCTCCGGCTCCGGTCGGCCAGGCTACGTTGGTGCCGACGCCGACTTGATCCTTCCACCCGGCGCTCACCGCATCGAGGTAGGACGTGAACACGAACGAGGTGCCGGACGCATCGTATCGATGCACGGGAGCGATGGAGATGTTCGGCAGGGTCACACCGGGGTTGAGCCCAACCAGGCGTGGATCGTTCCATTTACGGATCTTGCCAGCAAAAATGTCGGCCAGCGTCTCGCCCGTCAGGCGTAGAGCGTCCTCACGCACGCGAGGCAGGTTCACGATGATGACGACGGCGCCCATCACGGTCGGAAATTGCAGGAGTCGCCCAGCCGTCAGCCTGGCGTCCGACAGCGGCGCGTCGGAGGCGCCGAAATCCACCTTGCGGCTTAAGATCTGCTCCTGGCCGCCGCCGGAGCCGATTGCGTGGTAATCCAGGTCCACGCCAATCGCGGCATGCGCCAGTTCGCCCCATTTCGCGTAAACGGGGGCAGGAAATGTGCCGCCGGCACCGATGATCTCCTGCGCACGCGCAGGGAATGCGATAGCAATCACAATCAATGCAACGAGCTTGCCTACCAAATGACTCTCCTTCCCAACCCGGAATCCGCTAGCTGTTTTTTGAGCGGGCTGGCAGCGTTGTCTTAGGTTTGATACGCGCCAAGGGGATGCTCAAGCCCAGCCGGGGGCGGCAAGATCAGCAAGATACCCGGCTCCCACGCTAAGCAGGCTTACGCGGCCTGTCACACAGATGGCCTGCGGCCGTGCCAGGCCGCGTAAGCCTGCTTAGCTTTTTATCTGTGCGCAAACTTCCAGAGGTTTGCTTAGCACGCGAGCTTTCATCGAATGGCAGTTCGATTATCGTTGGCGGTCACCTAAACCTGGGTAGGCCGCCATCGGCCAGATTATCAATCCATGTCTGCTTCTATGCACTTATGCCCGGAAGCAGGCAGGCAGCTTTCCAGCAGACCTCCCCGCACCCGCTGCGACGACGGCTGCGGCTGGCCCGGCCCAAGCACAGGGCGGGCTCCGGCGCCCATGAAGGCTGCTGGACACCGATGAACCCAAGCTGGAATGTGCGCGTCCCTCCATCGCCAGGAGCACGCAGGTGGACAGCTACCGTCTCCATTATTTCCCGGAGTCCGGCAACAGCTACAAGCTGGCGCTGATGCTCACCTTCTGCGGGCAGACGTTCGAGCCTGTCTGGACCGACTTCGCAGCCCGGGTCACTTGGACGCCGGAGTGGCGACGGACCGTAAATCCTATGGGGGAGATCCCGGTGCTTGAGGAGAACGGCGTCAAGCTGACGCAGACCGGCCCCATCCTGCTCCACCTTGCCGAGAAGTATGGCCGGTTCGGCGGCGCCGGTGACGCCGAGCGCTTCGAGGTGCTCCGTTGGCTGTTCTGGGACAACCAGAAGCTGTCAGGCTTCATGGCGGCCTACCGGTTCCGGCGCACGTTCGTGCGGGACGCCGATCCCGCGGTGCTGGCGTTCATGCGCGGCCGGGTGGATGATTTCCTCGGCATCGTCGAGGAGCGCGTGACCGGGCGACCGTTCGTGATCGGGGACCGCCCGACGATCGCCGACCTGTCCATGTGCGCTTACCTGTCCTTCCCGGCGGACGAGACGGGATACGACCTCGGCGCCAGCCATCCGCAGGTCCATGCGTGGCTGGGCCGGATCGCGGAGCTACCGGGTTGGCAGGCGCCCTACGATCTCCTGCCGGGACAGCGCCTGCCGCGTTTCACATGAAACACCGCCTTTGACCCGGCCCTCTGGCGCCACAAGGGATCAGCTCTTCCTAGCGTTCCAGAAGATCGGGAATGGGCTGTCCAGCACCCCTGTCACGTTGTCCCGCATCGCAGCGGGCTGGAAGAACTGGCCGAGCGGGACGTAGGGCACCTCGTCCCATACCGCCACCTGGATCGCGTCGGTTGCCCGCTTGCGCGCCGCGTCGTCCGGAGCTTCGAACCAGTCGGTCCGCAGGGCCTCGATGCGCGGGCTGGTCGGCCAGCCGAACCAG
>CAXTCI010000070.1:16742-24959 GCA_964242325.1 uncultured Acetobacteraceae bacterium | reverse complement strand
GTGATCACGAGTTGGAGGATACGTCCAATCGCCTACTGGTCAGCTCAGGAGGCTAAGGGCGCGCGCTGGGTGGCAGGTGGCACGGCCTACATGAAATACTTTCAGGGAGCATTTAGGTCGGTTCAACGTCGGCTGTGGGTCGGTCGTTAGCAGTCTCCCGTAAGCATCTGTCCGAGTCCAACTATCTTCGGCCAATACTTTCCGACGCTTTGTTTTGGTTGAGGCCGCGATCGTCGCAACTAAGCTAAACTCAAAATGGGACAGATCGCCGCGCTCCCGGTCCGTCCCACAAGCCGCCGGTTCTATGGCTTAACCTCCCAAACCGCGCCGGAGCGTGTCAACGACCCGACCAGCACCGGGCTACCCGCGTCGCAACGGGTCTGTCGCCTCGGAAATCAGCAGGTCCCGAGCATAAAGCGTGGCGGATAGGGCAGGGAGGGACCGTCGCTCTGCACCGGCCAGGATTAGAGCCGCGTTGGCGAACTAGAACGTCAGCAGCCCCACCCCCAGCCGCGCCGCGTCAGCCGACCCAGGTCTTCACGACGCCCGGGTTCGCCTGCACCCAGGCGCTGGCAGTCTTCGCCGGGTCGGTGCCGGCGGCCTGGTTCTGCATCATCAAGGCCTGCTCGTCATCAAGCGACAGCTTGAACCGGCTGAGCACGGCGTAAACGTCCGGCATGTCCGTCTTCAGGCCCTTGCGGGCGACGGTGTTCACGGTTTCCTCGCCGCCCAGCGACCCCTTGGGGTCCGTGAGATACTTCAGCTTATACGCCGCGAACATCCAGTGCGGGGTCCAGGCCGTCACCACGATGGGCTGCTTGCGGGTGATGGCGTCCTTCAGGGCGCCGACCATCGTGGCATCGCTGCCCTCGACCAGGGTGATGTTGCTCAGGCCATAGTCCTTGATCGTCTTCTCCGACGCGCGCATCAGCCCGGCGCCGGGGTCAATGCCGATCACCTTGTTGTCCACCAGCCCGCCCTGGGTCTTCAGGTCGGCGATGGAATTGAGCGGCGAATAGTCCGGCGTCGCCCACCCCAGCCGGGCGCCGGTCACGTTGGGGCCGATCAGGTCCACCTGGTCCTTCAGCTTGGAGTAGTAGGCGGCATGGGTGCCGGGCAGCCAGGCCGCCACCATGCAGTCGGCATCGCCAGTTGCGACGGCCTGCCACATCGCGGCGCCCGACACCGGCGTCAGCACGACCTCATGCCCCATGCCCTTCAGCACCGCCGCCAGGATGTTGGTGGCCACCACGGCATCCGACCACTCGACGTAGGCGATGCGCACGGGGCCGGCGCCCGCGGCCCGGGCGGCGTTGCGCGCGGCAGTCAGCGGAGCGGCGGCAAGGGCGGCGGCGCCCAGGATCACGGTTCTACGGTTCATGACAGGAGCCTTCTGTTGCGATGGACGAAACGTGGGATGGGCGGACCTGGGAAAGGCGGGCGGGACCACGGGCATGTCAGGCAGTACGGCTGCGCCGGGACATGGCCTGGGTCACACGGTCCAGGATCACCGCCAGCACGGCGATGGCGATGCCAGCCTGGAAGCCGCGCCCGGCCTCCAGCCGCTGGATGGCGCTCCACACCTCGCGGCCCAGGCCGCCGGCGCCGATCATGGCGGCGATCACCACCATCGACAGCGCCAGCATGATGGTCTGGTTGATGCCCGCCATGATGGTCGGCAGCGCCTGCGGCATCTGCACCTTCACCAGCTTCTGCCAGGGCGTGCAGCCGAAGGCGTCGGCGGCCTCGGTCAGCTCGTGCGGCACCTGCAGAATGCCGAGCGCCGTCAGGCGTATGGTGGGGGGTGCTGCGAAGATGATGGTGGCGAAGCAGGCGGACACCGCGCCCAAGCCGAAGAACGGGATGGCGGGGATCAGGTAGACGAAGCTCGGCATGGTCTGCATCACGTCCATGCAGGGCGACACCACCTTCCACGTCCGCGCGTTCAGCGCCGCGATGATGCCAAGCGGCAGCCCGATCAGGATGGCGGCGAGGGTCGAGAACACCACCAGCACCAGCGTCGCCACCATCGGCAGCCAAAGCCCCAGGTTCCACAGGAACAGCAGCCCGGCCACCGTCAGCAGTCCCAGCCGCCACCCCGCCGCGCGCCAGGCCAGCAGCCCGGCCACCACGATGAACAGCGCCGGCGGCACGAATTGCAGCGCCTCCGTCAGCCCGCTGACCCAGGCGGACACGGTATGGCTCAGAACTCGGGTGAAGCCGGCGCAGTGCGCGGTCAGCCAGTCGAGGGCGCCGTCGCATAGGTCGTCGAGCGGGAAGCGGGGGATGGAGATGTCCATGCAGGCTGCTCCTTGTGCTGGTGCCGCCGGGCCAGGGCAGCAAGGGCGGTGGTGCGCCACAGCACGCCGGCGTGCCGGCCGGCGGCGTCCACGACCGGCAATCCGTCAGGTTCCGAGGCCAGCAGCGGCAGCGCCTCCCGCAGCGTCATATCCGCGTTCAGGGTGGCGCGATGGCGGGGCGGCGGCCCGGCGCTGCGGTGGGCCAAACGGCCGCCGCGCAGCACGCCGGAAACGTCTATGTGCTGGACGAACCGCTCGACGTAGGGCGTGGCGGGCGCGGCCAGGATGCTTTCGGCCGTGCCGTCCTGCACGATGGCGCCGTCCATCATCAGCGTGATGCGGCCGCCGAGGGCGATGGCCTCGTCCAGGTCGTGGCTGACGAAGACGATGGTCTTCTTCAGGCGCCGTTGCAGCGCGACCAGCTCCTCCTGCATGTCGCGGCGGATCAGCGGGTCCAGCGCGCTGAATGCCTCGTCCATCAGCAGGATGCTGGCGTCCGCCGCCAAGGCCCGCGCCAGGCCCGCGCGCTGCTTCATGCCGCCGGAAAGCTGGCCGAGCCGCTTGCCCTCCCAGCCCGCCAGGCCCACCAAGTCCAGCGCGCTTTCCGCCGACTTGCGCCGGACGGCGCGGGCGACGCCCTGCACCTCCAGCCCGAACTCCACGTTCTCCAGCACGGTGCGGTGCGGGAACAGGGCGAAGTGCTGGAACACCATGCCGAAGGTGCGGCGCCGGAACTCGCGCAGCTCTCGGGTGCCCATCTTCGTCACCTCCTGGCCGGCGACGCGTATGCTGCCGCGTGACGGCGTGACCAGGCGGTTCAGGCAGCGCAGCAGGGTGCTCTTGCCGCTGCCGGACAGGCCCATGACGACGACAAGCTCGCCCTCGTCCACGCGCAGGTTCACCTCGTTCAAGGCGATCACCGTGCCGGTGCGGTCCAGGATGGCGGCTCGGCTTTCACCGGCGCGCATCATGGCCAGCGCTTCCTGCTCGCGTGAGCCGAACAGGCAGCTTACGCCCTCGGCTTGGATCATCGGTGCTGCGGTCAGCGGACTAGCCTCCTCAACGATCCGTGAAGGCTAGCACCCAGGCCAGGCGTCATGGAAAGCTGTTTTTGCGACGCAGCACGGGAATGACGGAAAATGTGCAGCGCATGACGGTTTTTCGTTAGCGCCCGCCTCGCCGCCGCGCGATGCTGCGGCATCAGCGTAAGGCCGACCATGCACGACACGATCCATGCCCCCCTGGCCAGCCTGCTGCTCCGCCGCCGCGCCGGGCATAGCCTGGACGCGCCGTTCTACACCGACCCCGCGGTGTTCCGCGCCGACATGGACCTGATCTTCGGCCGCCACTGGATCTTCATCGGGCAGGAGCCGGACGTGCCCGAACCCGGCGACGTCATGGCGATCCGCATCGGCGACGCGCCCATCCTGATCCTGCGCGACGATGACGGCCAGGTGCGCGCCTTCCACAACGTATGCCGCCACCGCGGCGCCCAGCTCGTGCCGGACGGCAAGGGCGGGGTCGGCAACCTGGTCTGCCGCTACCACACCTGGACCTACGGCCTGGACGGCGCCCTGCTGTTTGCCGACCACATGGGGGAGGGCTTCGACCCGTCCTGCCGCGGCCTGCGCCCGGTGGCGCTGCGCTCAGTCGCCGGGCTGCTGTTCGTATGCCTGGCGGCGAATCCGCCGGACGACATCGAGGCGATGGCCCGGGACATGGAGCCATACCTGCTCCCGCATGGCCTGCGCGACGCCAAGGTGGCCCGGCAGGTGGACCTGGTGGAGCACGGCAACTGGAAGCTCACGATGGAGAACAACCGCGAATGCTACCACTGCGCGGCCAACCATCCCGAGCTGACGGTGCCGCTGTTCGCCTACGGCTTCGGTTTCGCGCCGGGGTCGCTGGACGAAGGGGAGCTGGCGCAGGCCGCCCGGTATGACGGGATGGTGGAGGACCTGCACGGGCGCTGGGAGGCCGCGGGCCTGCCGTCGCGGCGGATCGAGCTGCTGACCGGGCGGCCCACGGGATACCGCACCGAGCGCCTGCCGCTGGACCAGGCGGGGGAAAGCCACACCCGCGACACCCGCTCGGCGTGCCGTGTGCTGCTGGGGAGGCTGCGGGATGCGCGGCTGGGTGGGCTGACGTTCTGGACCCAGCCGAACTCCTGGCATCACTTCATGGCCGACCATGCCGTGACGTTCTGCGTGCTGCCGCTGGGTCCCGACCGCACGCTGCTGCGCACGACTTGGCTGGTGCACAAGGATGCTGTGGAGGGCGTGGACTACGACCCGGCCAACCTGGTCGCGGTTTGGGAGGCGACCAACCGCCAGGACGCGGCGCTGGTGGAGATCACCCAGGCGGGCGTCACCAGCCCGGCCTATGAGCCCGGACCCTACTCGCCGTTCACGGAGGGGTTGGTCGAGGATTTCTGCCAGTGGTACGTGGAGCGCATGGGCGCCGGGCTGCGCGGGTGATGCAGCCGCTGCCGCCGGTTTGGGATGCGGAGCGGGACGAGACCCTGGAGTGCGTGGGCGTGCGCCAGGAAACGCATGACGTGTCCACGTTCGTCTTCGCGCCTGTGGAGCTGCGGCTGTTCCGCTTCCTGCCGGGCCAGTTCATGACGTTTGACCTGCCGGTGGTGGCTAGCGACCGGCCGGCAATAGGCGACCTGGCGAGGGCTGGCGACTTCCCGGCAGTGGGCGACCTGCTGGCGCGTAGCAGGCTGGACGGGGCAGGGGTGCAGCGGTGCTACACCATCGCCTCGCCGCCGACACGGCCCTGGCGCATCGAGGTAACGGCGAAGCGTTCGCCGGGCGGCGCCGGATCGGCATGGCTGCATGGCGCCATGCAGCCCGGCGTGCGGGTGCAGGCGTCGGGGCCGATGGGGGACTTCGTGCTCGATCCCGGGGCAGGCGGCCGATACCTGTTCCTGTCCGCCGGCAGCGGCATCACCCCGCTGATGAGCATGGCGCGCACCCTGCACGACCTGGGCAGCGGCGCCGACGTGCTGTTCCTGCACAGCGCCCGCAGCCCGGCGGACCTGCTGTTCCCCGAGGAGCTGGCAGCCATGGCCCGGCGGCCCGGCTTCCGCCCGGTCTGCATCGTCGAGACCGATACGCCGGGGGCACGCTGGGACGGGCTGCGCGGCCGGCTATCCCCGGCGATGCTGGGGCTGCTGGCGCCGGACCTGCTGGAGCGCGAGGTGTTCTGCTGCGGTCCCGCGCCATATATGGCCGGGGTGCGGGCGATGCTGGACGCAGCGGGGTTCGACCGAAGGCGATACCGGGAAGAAAGCTTCAGCTTCGGCGAGGCGCCAGACGTCAACCTGCCAATGCCGGAGCCGTCATTGCGAGAGGTGCAGCGACGCAGCAATCCAGGGACCACCAGAATGGAGGTCCGTCCCTTTGTAAATGGAAACGGCTTCCTTCTCCCTCTCCTTCCGGGAGAGGGAGAAGGAACCAGTATTCGGACCCAGGCGGTTGACCCGTCGCCATCGGCTCGCGAGGACGCCGCGCCGACCCACGACGACCCCGCCCAGACCACCTTCACCATCCGCTTCGCCCGCCAGGACCGCGACATCGCCTGCCCCGGCGGCGCCAACATCCTCGCCGCCGCCCGTGCCGCCGGCATCCGGCTGCCATCGGCCTGCGGCAAGGGCGTTTGCGGCACCTGCAAGAGCCGCGTCCTATCGGGGACCGTCGAGATGCGGCACGGCGGCGGCATCCGCCAGCGCGAGATCGACGGCGGCATGGCCCTGCTGTGCTGCGCCCGCCCCACCAGCGACCTGGTCGTGGACCGGTAGGCGCGCATGGACCTCGGCGCCCTGCACCGCCTGGCGTTCCTGACCCTGCCCAACTACTCGATGATCGCCTGCGCCAACGGCATCGAGGTCCTGCGCATGGCCAATCGGCTGAGCGGACAGACCGCCTATGCCTGGGAGGTCGTGACCCCGGACGGCATGCCCGCCTCGGCCAGCAACGGCCTTTCGCTGCATCCGACCAACTCGCTGTCCCGGATGGCCCGCCCCGACCTGTTGTTCGCCTGCGGCGGCGTGGACGTGCGGGAGGCCGTGGACACCCACGTCACCGCCGCCCTGCGCCGCCTGGCGCGGGAGGGCGTGGCGCTCGGCAGCCTGTGCACCGGCGCCTTCGCGCTGGCCGAGGCCGGGCTGCTGCGCGGCCGCCGCTGCGCCATCCACTGGGAAAACCTGCCGCCGATCGAGGAGGAATTCCGCGAGGTCGAGTTCGTCGGCGACCTGTATGCCGTGGACCGCGACCGCGTGACCTGCACCGGCGGCGTGGCGCCGCTCAGCCTGATGCTGGCGATGGTGGAGGCTCGGCTCGGCCCCGCCTTGTCCGCCGCCGTTGCCGCGCAGTTCCTGGTGGACCGCGTGCGCGCCGGGTCGGAACGGCAGCGCGACCCGGTAGGCCCCGCGGCGCCGGGCAAGCTCGGCGACGCGCTGCGCATCATGGAAAGCACCATCGAGGCGCCGATGCACGCCGCCGCCGTCGCCCGCAGCGTCGGCCTGTCGCCCCGGCAGTTGGAGCGGCTGTTCCGCCAGCATCTGGGCCAAACCCCTGCCGCCTACGCCGCCGGGCTGCGGCTGGAGCGGGCGCGCATCCTGCTGCGAGAAACCGCGATGCCCGTCACCGCCGTGGGCGCCGCCTGCGGCTACGCCACGCCGTCCCGGTTCAGCGCCGCCTTCCGCGGGCGCTTCGGCCGGCCCCCCAACCAGGAACGGCGCCAGCGCGCCGCCGCAGGAGCGCACGATGCACGTCAGCCCCACCCCCATTAGCCCGGCGGCGGGCAGCCGCGATCCCCTCATGCAGCCCTACCAGTTGCGCCACCTGACGCTCCGCAACCGGATCATGAGCACCTCGCACGAGCCGTCCTACTCCGAGGACGGGATGCCGAAGGACCGCTACCGCCTGTATCACGTCGAGAAGGCCAAGGGTGGCATGGCGCTGACCATGACGGCCGGATCCGCCGTGGTGTCGCCGGATAGCCCCCCCGTGTTCGGCAACCTGCTGGCCTACAAGGACGAGATCGTGCCCTGGCTGCGCCGCCTGTCCGACGAGTGCCACGAGCACGGGTCGGCGGTGATGATCCAGCTCACCCACCTCGGCCGCCGCACCGCCTGGAACAAGGCGGACTGGCTGCCGATCCTGGCCCCGTCCCGGGTGCGGGAGGCGGCGCACCGCGGCTTCCCGAAGGCCGCCGAGGACTGGGACCTGGACCGCATCGTCCGCGACTACGCCGCCGCGGCGCAGCGGATGCAGGCGGCCGGGCTCGATGGCTTCGAGATCGACGCCTACGGCCACCTGCCGGACCAGTTCTGGTCCCCCGCCACCAACCAGCGCGACGACGCCTATGGCGGCAGCCTGGAGAACCGGATGCGCTTCTCCGTCCGCGTGCTGCAGGCCATGCGCGACGCGGTGGGGCCGCGCTTCCTGATCGGCGTGCGGATGGTGGCGGACGAGGACTGGGACATCGGCCTGACCCGCGAGGACGGGATCGAGATTGCCCGGCGCTTCGCCGGTGGCGGCGTCGTGGACTTCCTGAACATCGTCCGCGGCCACATGGACACCGACAACGCGCTGTCCCACGTCATCCCGATCCAAGGCATGGGCACGGCGCAGCACCTGGACTTCGCCGGCGAGGTGCGGGCGGCGACGCGGTTCCCGACCTTCCACGCCGCCCGGATCAACGACGTGGCGACGGCCCGGCACGCCATCGCCGAGGGCAAGCTCGACATGGTCGGCATGACCCGCGCCCACATCGCCGAGCCGCACATCGCCCGCAAGGTGCTATCGGGGCAGGAAGACCGCATCCGCCCCTGTGTCGGCGCGACCTACTGCCTCGACCGCATCTACGAGGGCAACGAGGCCCTGTGCGTCCACAACGCCGCGACGGG
>CAXTCI010000070.1:0-16642 GCA_964242325.1 uncultured Acetobacteraceae bacterium | reverse complement strand
TGCGGTTCAACACCTATGCCGGCGCCGACGACGTGCTGGCGCTGCAGCCGGATGCGGTGTTCGTCGCCACCGGCGGCGTGCCGGACACCGAGGTGCTGCAGGAGGGCAACGACCTCGTGGTGTCAAGCTGGGACGTGGTGGGCGGCGGCGCCACCCTGTCCGGCCGGGTGCTGGTGTATGACGACAACGGCGCCCATCCCGGGATGCAGGCAGCCGAGGTGCTGGCCGAGTCCGGCGCCGAGGTGGAGCTGGTGACGCCCGAGCGCATGGTGGCGCCGGAGATCGGCGGGCTGAACCACGCGGCCTATGCCCGCATCTTCCGCCGCCGGGGCGTGCGGGTGACGGTCAATACCCGGCTGCTTTCGGTGCGCCGCAACGGCAATGGGCTGGTGGCGGTGCTGGGCAGCGACTACGGCGCCGAAACCGAGGAACGGCAGGTGGACAGCGTGGTGGTGGAGCATGGCACGCTGCCGCTGGACGAGCTTTACGAGGCCTTGAAGCCGGCGTCCCGCAACGGCGGCGAGGTGGACCATGCGGCGCTACTGGGCGGGCGGGCGCAAGACGTGGTGCGGAATGCCGAGGGACGCTACCAACTGTTCCGCATCGGCGATGCCGTAGCCAGCCGCAACATCCACGCCGCCGTGTTCGACGCGCTGCGGCTGGCGAAGGACCTTTAGAAATGACCGTCAGGATGAGCAGGGGGGCGGCGCAGTTGACCCGGTCGAAAGCCGCAATCCGAGGCTGCCATCGGGCGCAAGCCGTCCGGCAGAGAAAAATCCGAGTGTCAGGCGCATAAGCGAGGAACTGCCATGAGCCATTTTTCCGCTGCCCGTCTGCTTCGCGAGACCATGCGTGGCAACACCGGCTGGAGCCAGCACTGGCGCTCCCCGGAGCGGCCCGGCCCAACCTATGACGCCGTGATCGTCGGCGGTGGCGGGCACGGCCTAGCCACCGCCTACTACTTGGCAAAGCTGCACGGGATCACCCGCGTCGCCGTGCTCGAAAAGGGCTGGATCGGCGGCGGCAACACCGGGCGCAACACGACCATCATCCGCAGCAACTACCTGATGGAAGAAAGTGCAGCCCTGTATGACCACGCCGTCAAGCTGTGGGAGGGGCTGTCCCGCGAGCTGAACTACAACGTCATGTTCTCTCCGCGCGGCGTGATGATGCTGGCGCACACCGTCCACGACGTGCAGGTCGGCAAGCGCCACGTCTATGCCAACAAGCTGGCCGGTGTAGACAACGAGTGGCTGACGCCCGCAGAGGCACAGGCATTCTGCCCCCCGCTGCGGCTCGACTCCGGGATGCGCTACCCCGTGCTGGGCGCGGCGCTCCAGCGGCGAGGAGGTACGGCGCGGCATGACGCGGTGGCTTGGGGCTACGCCCGTGCCGCGAGTGCCCTGGGCGTGGACATCGTGCAGAACTGCGAGGTGACCGGCATCCGGCGGGACCCGTCAGGCGCCGTGTGCGGCGTGGACACCACCCGGGGACCCGTCAGCACCCGCCGCGTGGGCGTCGTGGCAGCCGGGCACACCAGCGTCGTGATGGCGCAGGCCGGCGTGCGGATGCCGCTGGAAAGCTATCCCTTGCAAGCCCTGGTCAGCGAGCCGGTGAAGCCCTGCTTCCCGTGCGTCGTCATGTCCAACACCATCCACGCCTACATCAGCCAGTCCGACAAGGGCGAGCTGGTGATTGGCGCCGGCACCGACGCCTATACCAGCTACAGCCAGCAGGGAGGGCTCCACATCGCAACCCACACGCTGGATGCGATCTGCGAGCTGTTCCCGCAGTTCCGCCGGATGCGGATGCTGCGCAACTGGGGCGGCATCGTGGACGTGACGCCGGACCGCAGCCCCGTCCTAGGCCTGACCCCCGTGCCAGGACTGTATGTCAACTGCGGCTGGGGCACCGGCGGCTTCAAGGCGACGCCGGCCTCCGGCTGGACCTTCGCGCACACGATGGCGCATGACGCGCCGCACCGGCTGAACGCCCCCTTCGCGCTCGACCGTTTCCGCACGGGCCGGCTGATCGATGAGGCCGCGGCCGCGGCGGTGGCACATTGATGCGCGATACGGCTGCCTGCTGCTCCCTCTCCCTCCGGGAGAGGGCCGGGGTGAGGGGGTCTTGGGTGAGGGGGGCTTGGCTGCGGAGCGGGGAACCGCTGGTGCTATCGCTCCGCAGTTCTGCGAGGGCAAGGACTGCGCCCGACGACCCCCTCACCCCGACCCTCTCCCGGAGGGAGAGGGAGCAGGAGGACGTTCCATGCTGCTGATCCCATGCCCCATCTGCGGCGAGCGCCCGGAAGCCGAGTTCACCTACGCCGGCGAGGCGCATGTCAGCCGTCCCTCCGACCCCGCGGCGATGGATGACCACGGCTGGGGCGAGTTCCTGTATGCGCGCACCAATCCCAAGGGCGACCACGCCGAGCGGTGGCGGCATACCCACGGCTGCGGCCGCTTCTTCAACGCGGTTCGAAACACCTACACGGACCAATTCGTCGCGACATACTTCGCCGGAAGCCCGCGTCCCGGCACTGCCCCGGGCACGGACAGCCCCGATGCGCCGCCGATGCGGACCGAAACGGAGCAATGGGGCCAGGCATGACGATGCGCTTCACCTTTGACGGCCGCACCTACGCGGCTCGGCCCGGCGACACCCTGGCCTCTGCCCTACTTGCGAACGGCGTGCGGCTGATGGGCCGGTCGTTCAAGTATCACCGGCCCCGCGGCGTGATGGCCGCAGGCTCGGAGGAGCCGAACGCGCTGGTCGAAGTTGACCGCGGCGGCGGTAGGCGCACGCCGAACCTCCGGGCAACCCAAGTCGAGGTTTATGACGGCCTGGCAGCGCGCAGCCAGAACCGCTTCCCCTCGCTCGCCTTCGATTTGCAGGCGGTGAACGACCTCGCCGCGCCAATGCTTTCGGCGGGGTTCTACTACAAGACGTTCATGGCCCCGCATAGCGCATGGCATCGTTTGTATGAGCCGTTGATCCGCCGGGCCGCGGGGCTGGGCCGCGCGCCGGACGCAGCGGACCGCGACCACTACGCCAGCCGCTACGCGCACTGCGATGTGCTGGTGATCGGCTCCGGGCCGGCCGGGCTTGCCGCGGCCGATGCCGCGTCGGCGTCCGGCGCGCGGGTGATCCTGTGCGACGAGGGGCCGCGGTTCGGCGGCAGCCTGCTTGCGGACCGCACTGCGCGGTTGGACGGCCAGACTGCGACGGCCTGGGTCGCGGCCCGCATCGGCGCCTTGGCTGAACGCCCGGACGTGACGCTGCTGACCCGCACCACGGCGTTCGGCTGGTATCCCGGCAACATGATCGGCCTGGCTCAGCGCATGACCGACCACCTGCCGGACCCCGACCCGGCGCTGCCGCGGGAACGGCTATGGCAGGTCCGCGCCAAGCAGGTGGTGATCGCCGCCGGCAGCCACGAGCGCCCCCTGGTATTCCCCGGCAACGACCGGCCCGGCGTCATGCTGGCCGACGCCGCACGCACCTACGCCACACGCTACGGCGCCCCGCCGGGCCGCCGCGCCGTGATCGCCACCACGAGCGACACCGCATACCGGGCGGCACTGGACCTGCAGGCGTGCGGCGTCGAGGTCGCGCTGATCGCCGACGCGCGGGCGGTGGCAGACGGCCCGCTGCCCCGTGCGGCGCGGGCCGCCGGCATCCGGGTGGAAACAGGGATGCGCGTGCTCGGCACGCGCGGACGCCGCGGCATCCGCGTGGCCATCGTCGGGCGCGGCACGCATCGCGAGTGGGTCCGCTGCGACGTGCTGGGCATGAGCGGGGGTTGGACGCCTTCGCTCAACCTGTTCTCCCAGTCCCGCGGCAAGCTGCAATTCGATCCCGTCGCCGAGGCCTTCCTGCCCGGCAAGTCCGCCGCCGGTGTCCGGTGCGCTGGCGCCTGCCGCGGCGTCCACGCATTGGCCGAGGCAATCGCAGACGGCTTCGAGGCCGGGGAGGATGCAGCGCGGGATGCTGGCCACGATGCACAGGCCGCAGTCCCGCCTGCCGTGGCCGGAACGCTGCCAGCCCGATGGTCGCCGCCGGTCGCCGTCGGGCGGGGCAGGGCCTTCGTGGACTTCCAAAACGACGTAACCGCCAAGGACCTGAAGCTTGCGACACAGGAGGGCTTCCGCAGCATCGAGCACGTGAAGCGCTACACGACGACCGGCATGGCCACCGACCAGGGCAAGACCAGCAACATGAACGCCCTGTCCATCGTCGCCCGGCAGTTGGGGCGCCCGATCCCCGAGGTCGGACTGACGACATTCCGCCCGCCTTACACCCCGGTCACGTTCGGAACGCTCGCCGGCTACAGCCGGGGCGTGCTGTTCGACCCGGTCCGGACGACGCCGGTCCATGGCTGGGCAGAGGCGCAGGGAGCCATGTTCGAGGATGTGGCGCTGTGGAAGCGCGCCCGCTGCTTCCCGCGCGGCAACGAGGACATGCACGCCGCCGTGCAAAGGGAGTGCAGCACGGTGCGCGCCGCCGCCGGGCTGTTCGACGCCTCGACGCTGGGAAAGATCGAGGTCGCCGGCCCGGATGCCGCCGAGTTCCTGAACCGGATGTATGTGAACGCCTGGATCAAGCTCGCGCCGGGCCGGTGCCGCTATGGCGTCATGCTGGGGGAGAACGGCTTCGTCATGGATGACGGCGTCGTGGGGCGCCTGGCGCCGGGCCGCTTCCATGTAACCACGACGACCGGGGGCGCCCCGCGCGTGCTGGCCACCATGGAGGACTTCCTGCAAACCGAATGGCCGGACCTGCAGGTCTGGCTGACCAGCGTGACGGAGCAGTGGGCGGTGCTGGCGATACAGGGTCCGCGGGCGCGCGACGTGCTGGCCCCGCTCGTGGATGGCTTGGACATCAGTGGAAGCGCCATGCCGCACATGAGCGTGGCAGAGGGCAGCATCGGCGGCGTGCCGATGCGCTTGTTCCGCGTCAGCTTCACCGGCGAACTGGGCTTCGAAATCAACGTCCCATCCGGTCACGCATTGGCAGTCTGGGAGCAGGTCCATGCCCGCGTGGGCGCGGTTGGTGGCTGTGTCTATGGCACGGAGGCAATGCACGTCCTCCGCGCAGAGAAGGGATACATCATCGTCGGCCAGGAAAGCGACGGCACGGCGACGCCAGGCGACCTGGGCCTGGGTTGGGCGGTCAGCAAGGCGAAGCCGGACTTTGTCGGCAAGCGATCCCTGGCCCGCCCGGACATGGTGGCGCCCGGACGCCGGCAGCTTGTCGGCCTGCTGACGTCCGATCCGCAACGCGTGCTGGATGAAGGGGCGCAATTGACCGCTCAGGCCGTGCCGCCGCCAGGCACCCCGTCCCTGGGGCATGTCACGTCGTCCTACGGCACCACCACGCTGGGCCATTCCATCGCGCTGGCGATGCTGGCCGACGGGCGCAGCCGGCAAGGCGAGACGCTGTTTGCCCAGGGCGGGGGCAGGCCGGCCGCCGTGCAGGTCGTGGACCCCGTGTTCCTGGACCCGGAAGGAGTGCGGCTCAATGCCTGACACGGTAACACCTGATGTTGGTGCGGCCACAGCGCCTGCACGCATGGGAGCGGACCCTGGCTTGTACTCCCCCGCGGCTGGGATTGCGCTGTTTGCGGCGCCGGGCCGTGTCGCGGTCCGCCCGGCGCCTGTCCTTCACCGGCTTGCGCTCCGGGGCGATCCGGCGGCGCTGGGTGCCGCGTTCGGCATTGCATTGCCGACGACGCCGTGCCGGTCGGCAACAGCGGACGGGCGAGCCGCATTGTGGCTGGGGCCGGATGAATGGCTGCTGCTGTCGCCAAACCGCCTGGACCCGATCGAGGTGCCCGGCGGCGCCGCAGTGGATGTATCACATCGCCAGCTCGGCCTGCTGCTGGACGGCTCCGCGGCGGCGGACACCCTGGCGGCGGGCTGCCCGCTCGATCTGCATCCCATCGCCTTTCCGCCGGGCATGTGCACCCGGACGGTGTTCGGCAAAGCGGAGATCGTGCTTTGGCGTACCGAGGCAGGGTTCCATCTGGAGGTATGGCGCTCCTTCGCAGCTTATGTCTGCGCCCTGATGGCGGAGGCAAGCTCGTTCAGCGCCTAATCGGCCGATGATGGCGGGCGAGGTTGGTGACGAAGCTGATCCGGCCCTGCCTGGCTTACCCGGCTTTCAAGCTGTGCCATCCTAATCCCATTCATCAGCTTTAATACGAGCAGTGCTGCTTGAGTGCCGCTTCTGCACAATGATGGCAACCCAAGCCGAACTCACCGACGGCGGCAATGGTCGCCTGGTGCGGCGGTCAACCGGACATTTACCCGACTTGGCCGGACGGCATCCATAACTCACTTATCATTCGACGTGACGAACCTTGGTGGGCAGTAGATTCATCATACCCTAGCCTTGGACGTGCCAGCTGCATCAAGGCAGCCGGGCATGGCCGCGCGGTGAGATCAGGCCGTCCCCCGATGCTCAAGGACAGCGGCATGGGCGATCCCCTATTGGTCCGGCGCTACGGCGAACTTTGGCACAGGCGAAGGATTGGCGCTTGCTTGAGAACAATGATGATAAACCGATGAACTCCGCAAACGGGGAAGGAACAACTCCAGCCCTGGGCCGATCCGACGGAGCCGGCGTTTCCACACCTTTGCCTCGCTCGCGAGCAGACTGGGAATTCCCCAGTCTCAAGTATTCGGTGCGTTTCCAGAATGCGGAAGCGCGGGACCGTGATGCACCCAAGCGCGAAGGTGATCAGGAAACCAAGAAGGACGGCGGCAAGGACAAGAAGGGCTACGACGAGGGCGACGACAAGAAGGACGGCGACCAGGACCGCAAGAAGGACGACGGCAAAGGCGGGGATGACCAGGCGAAGGATGGCAAGAAGGACGACGACGGCAAGGACGGGGACGACAAGGACGATGGCAAGGGAGGCAAGAAGCGCCGCTGGCCGATCATCGTCCTGATCATCGTCACTGTGCTCGCGGTGATCGGCGGCGCCGTTTACTGGTTCCTGACGCGCGACCAGGAAAGCACGGACGACGCCTACACCGAGGGGAACGCGGTGATGATCGCGCCCAAGGTGTCCGGCTACGTCGTGGAGCGCCGGGTGGACGACAACACCTACGTCAAGGCCGGCGACCTGATGATCCGGATCGACCCGCGCGACTACATAACCGCGCGCGACCAGGCCCGCGGCAACCTCGACCTGGCCCAGGCGCAGTTGGCAAGCTCGCAGGTCGACCTGGAGATCGCCCGCGTGCGCGCCCCGGCCGACCTGCAGCAGGCGCAGGCGCAGCTCGACCAGTCCCGCGCCACCCAGTCGAACGCCGACCGGGAAGCACAGCGGCAGCGCAGCGTTGACCCGCGGGCGACGACGCAGACCAGCGTGGACCAGGCCAACACCCAGCAGCGCTCGTCCAAGGCCTCCGTCGGCTCGGCGGAGGCGCAGGTCAAGATCGCCTCGTTGGTGCAGCAGAACATCCAGACGGCCGAGGACACGGTGAAGCAGCGCCAAGCGCAGGTGGAGCAGGCCGCCGCCAACCTGGCGCAGGCGGAGCTGAACCTGTCCTACACCGAGTTGCGCGCGCCGCAGGGCGGGCTGGTGACCCGGCGCAACGTGGACGTCGGCACCTACATGCAGGCGGGGCAGCAGGTCTTCTACTTGGTGTCGCCGCAAACCTGGATCGTGGCGAACTTCAAGGAAACCCAGCTCGACCGCATGCGCGAGGGCCAGCAGGTCCAGATCACGGTGGACGCCTACCCGCACATGAAGCTGCGCGGCCACGTGGACAGCATCCAGCAGGGCAGCGGTGCGCGGTTCACCACCTTCCCGACCGAGAATGCCACCGGCAACTACGTGAAGATCGTCCGCCGCGTGCCGGTCAAGATCGTGATCGACGACGGGGTGGACCAGAACAGGGGCCTGCCGCTCGGCTTATCGGTCGAGCCGACTGTGATGTTCAAGTAAGTGGGGATGTTCAAGTGAGCGGGTCCGCCAAGGGAAAATCCAACCCGTGGCTGATAGCGCTGGTGGTCACGCTCGGCGCGTTCATGGAGGTGCTGGACACCACCATCGTCAACGTCGCGCTGCCGCACATCGCCGGCAGCCTGGCGGTGAGCAGCGACAACGCCACCTGGACGTTGACGACCTACCTCGTCGCCAACGGCATCGTGCTCACCATCTCCTCCTCGCTCAGCCGGCGGATCGGGCGGAAGAAATACTTCCTGATCTCGGTCGCCGGGTTCACCGCCGCCTCGTTCGGGTGCGGAATCTCGACCAACTTCATCGAGCTGCTGTTCTTCCGCGGGCTGCAAGGGTTGTTCGGCGGCGGGCTGCAGCCGACGCAGCAGGCGATCATCCTCGAGGTGTTCCCGCCGGAGAAGCGGCAGCAGGCATTCGCGCTGGCCGCCATCGCGACCATCATCGCGCCGGTGCTCGGCCCGATGATCGGCGGCTACCTGACCGACACGTATTCCTGGCACTGGATCCTGCTGATCAACGTGCCGGTCGGGGCGCTGACCTTCTTCGGCGCGCTAAGCCTGATCCAAAGCCCGCCGGAGGAGGCGGAGGAGATAAGGAACGCCCCGCCGTTCGACTACTGGGGCGTGCTGTTCGTGACCCTGGCGCTCGGCTGCATGGAGCTGGCGGCGGACCGGGGCGAGGACTACGACTGGCTGGCGTCCAACTTCGTCCGCATCATGGTCGTCCTGTCCATCGTCGGCTATACCGTCGGACCGGTATATCTGCTGCGGGTCAAGAACCCAGTGGTGAACCTGCGGGTGTTTGCGGACCGCAACTTCGCGCTGTCGTGGTTCTGCATCGCGATCATGGGCTTCGTTTTGTATGCCAGCGCCGTGTTGATCCCGCAGTTCGCGCAGCAGCAGCTTGGCTACAACGCGACGTGGGCCGGGATCGTGCTGGCCCCGGGGGCGGTGGTGCTGGTGTGCTTGATCCCGCTCGTCGGCAGGGTGCTGAATTTCGTCCCGGTGAAGTATGTGATCGCAACGGGCGGCATCGCGCTGTCGGCGGCGCTGTTTTATTCCATGGGCCTGGTGCCCCAAATGGACTTCTTCCACCTGGCGGTGTTCCGCTCGGCGCAGACGGCGGCGCTGGCGCTGCTGTTCGTGCCGATCAGCTCGGCCGCCTACTCGACCATCCCGAAGGAGCTGAACGACGATGCCGCGTCCATGTTCAGCATGGCGCGCAACGTTTATGGCGGGGTCGGAATCTCGATCTCCACCGCGCTCGTGACCGACCACCAGCAGATACGCCAGCACCACATGGTGCAGTGGCTGGACCCGACAAACCAGCCCTACAACGACACGCTGCAGCAGATCCAGGGGGCGATGATCGCGAACGGCATGTCGGCGCAGCAGGCGGTGAGCAACGCGCCCGGCCAGGTCTTCCAGATGCTGCGCGACCAGGCCTCGACGCTGGCCTACATCGACGTGTTCTTCATCACGGCCATCATCTCGCTGACGATGACCGTGGCGGGGCTGCTGCTGAAGAACGTCAAGGTCAAGCCCGGCGGCGGCGGAGGAGCAGCTTGATCCACCCGGCTTGGCGTGCCGCAGCCGTAGGGCTGCTGCTCGGGCTGGGCGGATGCACGCTGGGTCCAAACTTCCTGCGCCCGTCGCCGCCCGAGGTGTCGGCCTACCGCAACGCCGACGAGAAGGACACCGCAGTCAGCCTGTCCACCAACCCGGACCCACGCTGGTGGAACGGCTTCAACGACCCGATGTTGACGGAGCTGATCGAGACGGCGATCCGCAACAACCTGGATGTGCAGCAGGCGGTGCTGCGGGTGATCGAGTCGCGGCAGGGCATCGTCACGGCGCGGGCTGCCGGGCTGCCGATGCTGAACGGGACCGGCAGCTACATGCGCGAGCAGTTGGGTCTGCAGGGCATCCTGGAATCCGCGGGGGTTTACCGGCAATTCAATGCCCTATCCAACTCGACGCAAGGGTCCAGCCAGCTCGGCTCCTTAGGTTTGTCGAGCGGCAGCGGCAGCTCGAACAGCGGCCTGCTGAACAGCCTGACGCAGCCGATCGACCTGTTCCAGTATGGGCTTAGCGCCTCGTGGGAGCTGGACCTGTTCGGCCGGGTCCGCCGCTCCGTCGAGCAGGCGCGCGCCCAGGCGGAGGCGCAGGCGGAGGCGGCCAACGACGCGCTGACCAGCCTGGAAAGCGAAGTGGCGCAGGCGTATGTGCAGTTGCGCGGGGCGCAGGCGCTGCAGGCGAGCCAGGAGGAGAACATCCGCTCGGCCCAGTCCTCGCTGTCCCTGACGGAGCGGCGGCAGCGGGAGGGACTGTCCACCGCCATTGATGTGGAGCAGGCGCGCACGCAGGTGCTGAACAACCAGCGGCAACTCCCGGAGTATGACAAGCAGCGGCTGCAGGCGATCAACCGTTTGAACGTGCTGATCGGCGCCGTGCCGGGCACGCTGGATGACCGGCTGACGCAGCCGGCGCCGGTGCCGGCCCTGCCAAGCGTCGTGGGTGCCGGCATCCCTTCCACGCTGGCCCGGCGGCGCCCCGACATCCGGCAAGCGGAAGCGCAGCTACACGCCGCCACGGCCGGGGTGGGAGTCGCGGTCGCAAGCTTCTACCCGGACGTTTCGCTGACCGGCAGCCTGGGGCTGCGGGCGACGGACGTGAGCTACTTGACGCGGTGGGTCAGCCACTATTATTCGGCTGGTCCGAGCATCTCCCTGCCGATCTTCCAAGGCGGGCAGTTGACCGCGAACCTGACCCTGAACCGGGCGCAGGCGATCGAGGCGGCGCTGCGTTACCGCGGAACCGTGCTGAACGCCTTGCGGGAAGTGGAGGACGCGCTGGTCAGCTACCGCTACGACCGGATCGAGCGGGAACGGCAGGCCCAGGTGGTGCGGTCGGCGACCGACACGCTGTATCTGTCGCGCAACCGGTACTCGCACGGGCTGGGTGACTTCCTGCAGGTGCTTGACGCGCAGCGCACGCTGGAAACCGCCCGCCAGCAACTGGTCCAAGAGCATATGACGTTGGCCAACGACGTCGTGGCGCTTTACCGCGCGCTCGGCGGTGGATGGGAAGACCCGGGCGCCCAAAGCCAGGCGCCCCCGGTCCCGAGCGTGCCGCCCGTCGTCCCCGCGGCGCTCGACAGTCTAGGAGCGCATGTCAATTGACCGGCGCGCCGATGCCGAACCATCCCGCAAGCCGCAGCTTCTGCACCAGGGCCAGGGGACATGACCGCCGGGGACATGACCATTGATGGCCGGTAACGGCATCCGGGATGCGCTCGCACCGTCCACGGCAGGCCGCAGCGCCGCGGCAGTCCGCAGTTGCCGCGACTGCGGCCAGGCACAGCGCGTGCCGGCCCTGGCGCCGGGGACGGCCGCGCGATGCCGCCGTTGCGGCGCGCTGCTGCGCCAGGCCTGGACCGACCCGCTGGCCCTGGGACTCGCCTTGAACCTGGCCTGCCTGGTCCTGTTTGCTGCCGGGGCGGCCACCACGCTTGCCGTGGTGGAGGCGGAGGGACGGAGCCGGACTGCCGGGCTGTTTTCCGGCCCGGCCGCGCTGGCGCAGAATGGGCTTTGGGAGCTGGGAACACTGGTTTTCGCCGCCACGGTTGCCGCGCCGCCGCTGGTGGCCGGCCTGTCCGTTTACGTCCTGGGTGGGCTGCGGCTGCGCCGGCCGCCGCCGGGGCTGGCGCTCGCGTTCAGGCTCCGCAACCGCCTCCGCCCCTGGTCCATGATCGAGGTGTTCCTGGTCGGCTACTTCGTCGCCTACGCCAAGCTGGGCGCGCTGGCGCGGATGGAGCCGGGGCCGGGGGTTTACGCGCTATTCGGCTTCATGGTGGCGACGATTGCGGCCGATGCCCTGCTCGACCAACAGGCGGTCTGGGAGGCCATTGCCCGGCGCGCGCCTGGTCCAGCCAGGCAGACCGCCCAGCCGGCGTCGTCCGCGGCGCCCGGTCTGGTGTGCTGCCCGGCCTGCGAGTTGGCCTGCGAGGCGCCGGGCGGACAGCCGCTCCGCCAGTGTCCCCGGTGCGGTGCGGCCCTGCACCGGCGCAAGCCCGGCAGCATGGCGCGCACCGCGGCGCTGACCCTATCCGCGATGGTGTTCTACGTGCCGGCCAACGCCTTTCCCGTCCTGACCGTCATCCAGGTCGGGCGCGGCAGCCCCAGCACGATCCTGGGCGGCGTATGGGAACTGCTGGCTGACCGGGAGTGGTCGCTTGCGGTCATCGTGTTCGGGGCCAGCGTCGCCGTCCCAGTGCTCAAGATCCTCGCCTTGGGCGCCATGCTGACCGTGGCGCTGCGCCCGGGCCGCCCTAAGCCTCCTAGCCACCTGCGGCACGTGACGGCGCTGTATCGGGTGGTCATGGTCATCGGGCGTTGGTCCATGATCGACATCTTCATGGAGGCCCTGCTGTCGGCGCTGGTGCAGTTCGGCACGGTCGCCAACGTCACTACCAACCCCGGCGCGCTGGCGTTCGCCGCCACAGTCGTGCTGACGATCTTCGCTGCCGAGGGCTTCGACCCGCGGCTGATGTGGGACGCCGCGGCGCGATGAGCGGTCAGCAGGACAAGCCGGGCAACACAGCCGGTGACGCCGATGGCGGGGAGGCCACCGTGCACAAGCGGCGGCTGTCCTGGGTGTGGCTGATCCCCCTGGCCAGCGGGCTGATCGGCGGCGGCCTGCTGTGGACCACGCTCGCCCGGCGTGGCCCGATGATCCGGGTCACCTTCGACAGCGCGGAAGGGCTGCAAGCCGGGCAAAGCCAAGTGAAGTACAAGGACATCCAGATGGGCACGGTGGAGGGCTTCGACCTCACCCCGGACCGCAAGCGGGTCGTGATGTCCGTCCGCATGACCGCCAAGGCGGAGGACCTCGTGACCGAAGGCGCGCAGTTCTGGATCGAGAAACCAAGGGTCTACGCCGGCGACATCACCGGGCTGAACACCATCCTGTCCGGCAGCTACATCGCCATGCATCCCGGCGAGGCGGGCCATCCGGCGCAGCGCAGCTTTGACGGCCTGGCCGAGCCGCCTACCCTGATCCCCGATGAGGGAGGGCGCCAATTCCGGCTGACCACGTCGCGGCTCGGCTCGGTCAAGCTCGGCACGCCGGTATTCTTCCACGACCTCGAAGTCGGCAAGGTGGTCGGCTGGGACCTGGCCGGCATGGCGGAGAGCGTCACGCTGCACGTGTTCGTCAACGCGCCCTATGCCGGCTGGGTGCATCGCGACAGCCGGTTCTGGAACAGCTCGGGCGTGCAGTTGCGGTTGGGACCGGAAGGGGTGCAGTTGCAGGTGGAAAGCCTGAAGGCCGCGATCCTCGGCGGCATCACGTTCGACACGCCGGTTCACGGCGACGACGCAGACGCCCCGCAAGCGGTAGCAAGCGCGGACGGGGACAGCTTCCCCCTGTATCCCAGCGAGGATGTGGCGCAAACGGCCAGCGCACCGCACCACGCGACGCTGGCCAGCTACTTCACCGGATCGGTGGGTGGGATTGCGGTCGGCGCGCACGTGACGTTGCAGGGCCTGCCGGTCGGCGACGTGACCTCGGTTGACCTGCAATACTCAACCGAAACCGACCGAACCCGGGTCCGCGTCGGCTTTTCAGTACAGTTGAGCCGTGTGGCGCCGGTCGGAAGCAAGCCGCCCCACCCATTTCCAGAGTATTGGCGCGAGTTGGTCAAGGAGGGCCTGCGGACCCGCCTGAAGGGGGGCAACCTGCTCACGGGCCAGAAGGAAGTCGCGCTGGAACTGGAGCCGGACGCGCCGCCGGCGGAGCTGGAGCAGGAAGGCGACGTGTCGGTCATCCCCCCCGACAACAGCGGCAGCGGCGGCTTGGACGACCTGGCGATCACCGCGAACCAGCTGATGGCGAAGATCACCGCCGTGCCGTTCGCCGACATCGGCCAGAACCTGAGCGGCGTCCTGCATGGCGCCACCGAGGTCGCCAACAGCCCGGAGCTCCGGCAGGCACTGGTCCGCCTCAACGGGACGCTCGCCGCCGTGCAGGACACGGTGCGGCACCTGGACGCGGATGGGGCGCCGGCGCTGCGGCGCTTGCCGGCCATCGCCGCGGACCTGCAGGGCACGCTCGCCCAGGTCAGGACGCTGGCCGCCTCCGTGTCAGCCGGGTCCAGCGGCGACGCCAAGTTCGGCCGCGACCTGGACCGGGCGCTAATGCAGGTGACGGACGCCGCAACCTCGGTCCGCATGGTGGCGGACCTGTTGTCGCGCCATCCGGAGGCACTGGTGCGTGGCCGGGTCGGACGGGCGACGGAGTAGCGGGATGCGCCGGCGTAACCTGTTGCTGTTGCCGGCTGTCCTCCTGGACGGCTGCGCGTCGTCCAGCCCGAACTTGTATAGCCTGGAGCCGCGCCCGGGTCCGGCGCGGACGGGCAGGCACCAGTTGGTCGTGGTCCGTGGGGTGGGACTGCCCCGCTACCTTGACCGGGAGGAGATCGTGCGCGTCGCAGGCGGGGCGCGGCTGCGGGTGGCGGAGAACGATTGGTGGGGCGAGCCGCTGCGGGCGATGTTGCGCCGGGTGCTGGTGGCCGACTTGGCGCAGCGCCTGCCCGGCGCCGACGTGCTGGCGGACGAGGATACGGTCGCAACTCATCCAAACGCCGAGGTTGAGTTGGACGTGCAGCGGTTCGACCGCGGCCCCGACGGTCCCGTGGTGTTCGAGGGCTATGTTGCGGTCACCGGGCTGGGCCGCCGGCGCAACCTGGAGCGGCTGCATGTGGAAACGCCCGTGAGCACCGACACGACGAAGGCCCAGGTTGACGCCATGAGCACCGCGTTGGGACAGGTGGCCGACGCCGTCGCACTGCGGCTTGCTTGATGGAAGGCACGCCAGTCAGACAGAGAAGATGGTCGCATGCATGGCGTCCCAGGATAGCGTGACTGGCTGACCCGCTATCGTCGGTGCGGCGTCGGCCGGGCGCAGCACATGGCACTCCTGGCCGTCGGCCAACCGGATGACGCAGCGTTGCGCGTTGCCTAGATAGATGTTGTCCAGCAAGGTGCCGTCCAGACCGGCTGCCCCTTCCGACGCCGCCCCGAGCCGGATGCGTTCCGGGCGGACCGCGACCGTCACCCGGTCGCCGGGTGCAGCCGCGCCGCGCGATGCGGCGCCGGCCAAGGCTCCCAACACTTCGACTTGGCACACACCCTCGCCCACGCCGGTGCTGACGATGCGGCCGGGGAGGAAGTTCGTCTCGCCGATGAAGCCGGCGACGAAGCGTGTCGCCGGCCGTTCATACAAATCGAGCGGCGTGCCGACCTGCTCGATCACCCCGGCATTGAACACCGCGATGCGGTCGCTCATCGTCAGCGCCTCTTCCTGGTCGTGCGTGACATACAGGACGGACATGCGCTGCTCCCGGTGCAGCCGCTTGATCTCCAGTTGCAACTGGCCCCGCAGTTGCCGGTCCAGCGCGCCCAGCGGCTCATCCATCAGCAGCAGCGCCGGGCGGTGCACCATGGCGCGGGCCAGGGCGACGCGCTGCTGCTGCCCTCCCGAAAGCTGCCGCGGCAGGCGGTCGCCCAGCCCCGGCAGCCCGACCAGGCCCAGCACCGCGTCCACCTGCCGGTTGGCCTCGGCCCGGCCCACCCGCCGCATCTCCAGCGGAAAGGCGACATTCCGCCGCACGGTCATGTGCGGAAACAGGGCGTAGTGCTGGAACACCATGCCGATGTCGCGGCGGTGCGGCGGCACCCGGTCCACCGGGGCGCCGTCCAGCAGGATCGTCCCGGCATCCGGCCGCTGCAGCCCGGCCACCAGCATCAGCGTCGTCGTCTTGCCGGAGCCGGACGGCCCCAGGAAGGTCAGGAACTCGTGCCGGCGCAGCACCAGGTCCACCCCTGCGACCGCGGCCTGGCCGGCATAGGACTTCTTGACGCCGCGCAGCTCCAGCACGGCCGGGCCACCGGTCATGCATCCGGCCCAGGGCGCCGCCGCAGCAGTGCATCCAGCAACAGGGCCAGCACCGCCACCAAGAAGGAAACCGATGCAATGACCGCAACTGTCGGGTCGAAGTCACCGCGCAGGTTGGACCACATCTGCACCGGCACCGGACGCACCCGCGCCGTGCTGACGAACAGCGAGACGATCAGCTCGTCGAACGAGACCACCGCGGCGAACAGCAGGCCCGACAGCACGCCCGGCAGCAGCAGCGGCAGCGTGACCCGGCGAAACGCGGTCCAAGGCGGCGCGCCCAGCGTCGCCGCAGCACCCTCCAGCCGCGGGTCCAACCCCTGCAGCGCAGCGCCGACGGTCGCAACGACATAGGGCAGCGTCAGCACGGTGTGCCCGATCACCAGGCCCATCAGCGTCCCGTTGAGGCCCAAACCGCGGAACACGCCGAACAGCCCGGCCGCGACCAGGATGCCGGGCACGACGATGGGGGCCATCAGCAAGCCCCGGATGACCCCGGCTCCGGGAATGGCACCCCGCGCCAGCGCGTAGGCCGCCGCAGTGCCCATGCCGGTCGCGAGAGGCGCCGCCACCGCCAGAACCTGCAGGCTGACGGCGACGGAGTCCAGCCAGGCCGGGTCAGACGCCAGGTTCCGGTACCAGCGCCAGGACAGGCCCGGCGGTGGGAATTGCAGGAACGGCGCCGCGCTGAACGACACGATCACCACCACCGCCAGCG
>CAXTCI010000069.1:0-25175 GCA_964242325.1 uncultured Acetobacteraceae bacterium | reverse complement strand
CGCGGGCCTGGTCCTCGGTTTCGGCGAACGGGAAGCGGGCGCAGAACTCGTCCCAAGCACCCTCGGCCGGGGCGAGGCTCACGGCCTCGCGCACCCGGCGGGCGGCGGCGGTGCGGATCAGCTCGCCGGCCATGTCGCGGATGCGCTGCTTCATCTTGGCTTTGCGCGTCTGCCATCCAGCGCCGCCCAGCTTGTCCAGCGCAACTCCGCCGGTCTCCGAGCCGAAGCGGGACAGCAACTCGATGTTCTCGACCGGCAGATACAGCTTCTCGCTGCCGTCGTAGATCAGCCGCAGGCAATCATGCGGGGCCGGGCCGACCCGCAGGGTTTCCAGGCCGTCATAGCGCCCGATGCCGTATTCCTGATGGACGACCAGGTCGCCCTCAGCGATCTCCGTCGCCTCGGCGATGAATTGGTCTGCCCGCTTGCGGCGGCGCGGCGGACGGCTGATGCGCTCGCCCAGCAGGTCCTGCTCGCTGACAAGGCTGGTCTTGCCGCCGACGAAGCCGCGCTCCAGTCCCAGGGTGACAACGGAGGCGATGCCCGGCGGCTGCTTCTGCGCCTCCACCCAGGTGTCGCACTGCTCCACCTTGAAGCCGTTCTCGCGCAACAGGTGCGCCAGGCGTTCGCGCGAGCCGCGGGTCCAGGCGGCGACCACGGTGCGGCGGCCCTGCCCGGCCCAGGTTGCGGCCTGCTCGCCAAGCTGCTGGAAGGCGTTGGCGCCGGTGCTGGCGCCTGCCTTGGTGAACACGTAGCCCGGCCGTCCCCCGGCATCCACGCCCCCTGCCCCATCCGGCCGGCCATAGGGGCTGAACACCATGTTCGGACCGGCGGCCAGCATCGCGTCCCAACCGGCGCGGTCCAAGTACAGCCGGCCGGGCGGCATGGGCCGGTATGGCACCTCACCGTCCCGCGGCGGCACCCGCCGGGCCTCGGCATGGTCGGCGATCATCTCCAGCCGGGCTTCCAGCACCTCCTCCGCCTGGTGGTCCAGGCTGATGGAGGCGTCGGGCAGGTAGTCCAGCAGGGTGTCCATGCGCTCATGGAATAGCGGAACCCAGTGCTCGATGCCGGCATAGCGGCGGCCCTCGCTCACGGTTTGGTACAGCGGGTCCGATGCGGCGCCAGGGCCGAACAGCTCGCGCCAGCCTTCACGGAACCGGCTGACGCTGGCGGTGTCCAGCGGCACTTCCGACACGGGCCGGAGCACCAGTTCCTTGAGTTTGCCCGTGCTGCGCTGGGTGCTGGGGTCGAAGCGGCGCAGGGTTTCCACCGTGTCGCCGAACATGTCGAGGCGCACGGGGTCCGGCTCACCGGCGGGGTAGATGTCTATGATGCCGCCGCGGGTGGCATATTCGCCCGGCTCCATGACGGTGCCGCTGCGGTTGTAGCCGTTGGCCTCCAAGAAATGGATCACCGCATCCGGGTCCGCAGAGCCACCCGCGCGCAACACAAGGCTTGCGCCCCCGAACGCCGTGCGCGGCGGCACCCGCTGCACCAGGGCATTGACCGTCGTGAGCACGACTCGCGGACGACCCGGCGCGTCCAGCAGCCGGGCCAGCGTGGCGATGCGTTCCGACACGATCTCGGGATTAGGCGACACGCGGTCATAAGGCAGGCAGTCCCAGGCGGGAAACCTCAGCACGTCCAGATGCGGGGCGAAGAAGGCCAGCGCCTCCGCCAGCCGGGCCATGCGGCTGTCGTCGCGGGCGACGTGCAGGACCTCGCCCTTGTGCTCCGCCCGGCGCTGGGCGAGCAGCAGCGCGTCATAACCCTCGGGGGCGCCATAGACGATCGCGGTCATGCGCCGCGCCCCGGCTGGCCTTCGCCGTCCTCCGCGGCCTGGCGGATGGCGCGCAGCATCGGGGTGTCCACATCGGAGGGTATCGGCTGCCGGCCGGTCAGCCAGTCCGCCAGCATGGCGTCAGGCAGTTCCATGACCTCCTCCAACGCATCCAGGTCGTCCTCCGTGAACACGTCGAGTCGCGCACGGACGAAGTTGCCGATCAGGATGTCGTTCTCGTAGGTGCCCCGGTGAGTCGCGCGGAACAGGATGCGGCGGCGGCGGTTGACGGCTTCAGTCTGGGGGTCTTGGCTTTGCACTCTTGGGTCCCTGGGCACGTGGGAGCATATAGCGGCGACCTCCACTACTGTCAGCCCGTGGCCGAACCGCAGAACCTCCTCTTGTCGCCGCTTCTCGCGCCCGTGACCTCGTTGCGGGGCGTAGGGGACGCCGTGGGCAAGCTGATGGCCAAGGTGGCGGGTGGCGACCGGGTGCTCGACTTGCTGTTCCACATGCCGGAGTCCTACCTGGACCGGCGGGATCGGCCGACGATCCGCTCCGCGCTGCCGGGCCACGTGGCGACCCTGGCGGTCGAGGTGGTCCGGAAGGACGCGCCGGACAGTTCGCGCCACCCCTGGCGCATCACCTGCGGCGACGGCACTGGGTTCATGGAGCTGGTTTACTTCGGACGCCAGCCGCCCCGCACGATTGTGCCCGGCGCGAAGCTGGTGGTCTCCGGCCGGCTGGACCAGTTCGGCGACCGGCTGACGATGCCGAAGCCGGACCACGTCATTCCCGCTGCCCACGCCAACCTGCTGCCTTCCATCGAGCCGGTGTGGCCGCTGACCGCCGGGCTGTTCCCCGGCCAAGTAAGGACGGCGCTGCGGCATGCCTTGGACCTCGTGCCGGAGTTGCCGGAATGGCACGACCCGGCGCTGCTGCGGCGGAAGGGCTGGCCGAGTTTCCGCGACGCCCTGCGCGCCGTGCAGATGCCGGATGCCCTGCCGACAGACCTGCCCCGGCGGCGCCTGGCCTACGACGAGCTGCTGGCGCACCAGGTTGCCATCGCCTGGATGCGGCAACGCGAGCGCAGCCGGCCCGGCCGTGCCCTGACGGGCGATGGGCGGCTGCGGGCGGAAACGCTGGGACGGTTCGGCTTCGTGCCCACGCCGTCCCAGGTGCAGGCGCTGGCGGAGATCGACCGCGACATGGCGGCGCCCCGGCGCATGATGCGGCTGCTGCAGGGCGACGTGGGATCGGGCAAGACGCTGGTGGCGCTGCTGGCAATGCTGCGCGCCGTGGAGGCCGGGCACCAGGCCGCGCTGATGGCGCCGACCGAGGTGCTGGCCAAGCAGCACCTCCGCACCCTGGAGCGGCTGTCGCCGGTGCCGGTCGAGCTGCTGACCGGATCGGTCAAGGGCGTGGCCCGGCGCAACGCGCTGATCGGCATCGCCAACGGCCGGGTCAAGCTGGTGGTGGGAACCCACGCGCTGTTCCAGGACGCCGTGCAGTATCATGACCTCGCGCTGGCGGTCATAGATGAGCAGCACCGCTTCGGCGTGGACCAGCGCCTGCTGCTGGGCGGCAAGGGCGAGCAGACGGACGTCCTGGTGATGACCGCAACGCCGATCCCGCGCACCCTGCTGCTGACGCAATGGGGCGAGATGGAGGTCAGCCGCCTGACAGAGAAGCCAGCGGGGCGGCAGCCGATCCGCACCTCCGTGCATTCCTTGGCGACCCTGGGCGATGTGGTGGACGGCATCGGGCGGGCGCTGGACCGGGGGGAGCGGGTTTACTGGGTGTGCCCGATGGTGTCCGAAAGCGAGCTGACGGACCTGGCCGCGGCGGAAGCCCGGTTTGCCGTCCTGCAGGAGCGGTTCGGCGACCGCGTCGGCCTGGCGCACGGCCAGCAGGATCCGGCGATACGCGACGCCGCCCTGGCCGCCTTCGCCGCGGGCACCACGCGCCTGCTGGTCGCAACCACGGTGATCGAGGTCGGTGTGGACGTGCCGGAGGCCACCATCATGGTGATCGAGCACGCCGAGCGGTTCGGCTTGGCACAGTTGCACCAGTTGCGCGGGCGCGTCGGGCGCGGGGCGGCGCAGAGTTTTTGTCTGCTGCTGCATGAGGACGGGCTGACCGACACCATGCGGCGCCGTCTGACCCTGTTGAAGGACACCGAGGACGGCTTCCTGATCGCCGACGAGGATTTCCGCATACGCGGCGGCGGCGACCTGCTGGGCAAACGGCAATCCGGCCTACCCGGCTTCAAGCTGGCGGACCCGGTGCAGCACGAAGGGCTGCTGCACATGGCCAGCAAGGACGCCGCACTGCTGCTGGACCGCGACCCGCGCCTGGACTCTGGGCGCGGAACCGCGGTCAAGACGCTGCTGCGGCTATTCCGCTATGGCCCGGCGATCCGGGCCTTGGCAGCAGGTGGCGGGATCGCCTAGGCCGTTTCCTGCTCCCTCTCCCTCCGGGAGAGGGTTGGGGTGAGGGGGAGGGCAAGCACAACTCTTGCCCAAGCAAGGACCTGTTTTGGCAGCACAAGTAATCCCTGCGTCGGCACGCAAGACCCCCTCACCCCGACTCCCTCCCGGAGAGAGAGGGAGAAGGTGGCCTTACTCGGGCGTGGTAGGCGCTGTCCCGGCCGGAGCGGCAGGCTGGGCGGGTGCCGACACGTCCGTGGCACCGCCGACCGGCTTCGGACGGTTCATCATCGCGCCCGTCATCGGGATGAAGTAAACGCCCACGTCCTTGTGGGACCGCACCTTGCCGTCCTCGTCCTTGGAATAGACATACAGGTACTGCCCCCGCTTGAACGGCTGCCCGATCGGGATCAGCATCCGCCCGCCGGGCTTGAGCTGCTTGAACAGCTCCGGCGGCGCATACTGCGCGGCGCAGGTCATGATGATGATGTCGAATCCGCCCTTGACCTCCGGCCAACCGAAGTAGCCGTCACCGACGCGGGTTTCGACGTTGTCGTAGCCGAGCGGGGCAAAGATCTGGCTGACGGCCTTGCCGAGCGGCTCGATGATCTCGATCGAGTAGCTGCGCTTGACGATGCGGGACAGCAGGCTGCTCTGGAAGCCACTGCCGGTGCCGATCTCCAACGTGATGTCGCCGGGCTGCGGCTTGCAGACCTGGGTCATGTAGGCTTGGCCGAGGTAGTCGGACAGCGCGCTGCCATAGCCGAGCGCCCACGGCTTCGGGTCGTCCTCGTAAGCGAAGCCGGGCTGGTTGACCCGGTCCTTGTATTGGTAGTGATAGTACTCGCGCGGCACCGCCGCGAAGGCTTGCATTACCGCCGGGTCGGCACTGCCGAGGCGCTCCTTCAAGTAACTCTCGATCCGCCGCATCGCACTGGGTTTGCGGGCCTGGATTGCCTGGAACTGCGCCTCTGTCAGGTCGGCCGGGCGGCCGGACCGGCGCATGGCTTCCAGGTAGACGTCGCGAGTCCAAGGCGTAGCCGGCGCAGCCATTGCAGGCCGGGCCAGGGTGAGGGCAGCGCCGCCGGCCAGGGCTGCGCCCAGGACGTCACGGCGTGTCAGGTTGAGGGGATCGGTTGCCACTGCGGATTCTTTCGTAGGGAGGGATAGGCGAAGTAGGTCAGGACATACAGGCAGGCCGCCGCCATCAGAACCCAGCTAAAGCCGAGCTGCACGGCCACGAGGTTGGCCAGCGGCGTCGCGACCACCGAAAACGCTCCGTTCAGGCCCCACGCCCATGGCAGGAACCCGCCGCCGGCTGACCCGGCCCGCGCCAGGCCCAATGGAAACGGCAGCCCAAGTGCTATGGACACCGGCGCGATCAGCAGAAGCACCAGGCTGGCCCTGGCCACCCAGGGCAGCCCAAGGGTTGCGAGCAGCACCGGCTCCAGCCCGATCAGCACAAGGACGCACCAGGCCACCACCACGGCGGCGGACAGGGCGATGCCGGTGCTGCGCACCCGGTCCGCCAGCAGGCTTCCCAATCCCGAAAACACCAGCATCCCCGTCAACACCAGGGCAAAGGCGCTTGTGCGGTCATTTAGATAGAGGCTGGCCTTCTCGATCAAGAAGATTTCAATGAACAGGAAGCCGAGGCCGAGGGAGGCGAAGTAGATGACGGGGCGCAGCAACCCCATCCCGCGCGCCTGCCGCCCAGTGATGCCCGAGGAGAACAACGGCACCGCCAGCACGATCAGCGCGATGACAGCGGCCTGCGCCAGGACAGCCAGGTTCACCAACTGCCCGACCTCAGCCTGCGGCAGCATCTCCACCCGCTTCAGGATGATCGGCAACTCCGTCAACCGCAGGACCGAGTAGTAGAACGGCCGGTCCAGGGTGATCGGCGACAGGTTGAAGGCGTTCTGCGACTCGCTGGGCTCGCCGCGCAGCACGGCGCCGGCCTCGTCCGCCACTGCGTCCTCTGACCCGGCGCCGGACGTCACCTCGCCGCTGGCGAAGTTGACGGCGGGAAGGTCGTTGTAGATGCCGGCCCGGGCGGCTGCGACATCCATGCCGGGGTAGTAGGACACGTCGAAGGACCGCTCGTCGCAGAAGCTGCGGACGGCGGCAATACGCTCGGCGGTCCAGGGCTGGTTGGCGACCAGGATGCGAAGGTTCCAGGCGGAACGGTAAACCACGACGTGCGCCGCCGGGTCGGAGGCGCCGGCATGGCGCAGCGCCTCCCGCACGGTGGCCAGCACGCGGACGGCATAGACCGGGAACTCGCGTATGGAGACCGGGATCGAGACCAGCCCATCCGGCGCCAGGGCGCGCAGGTAGCGCTCCATCGCCTCGGCCGTATAGGCGGCGGCATTGGCCTCCCCGGCATCCAGAAAGTCCGCCGACAGGTCCACCAGGTCGTAAGATGCGGCGCCGCGCACGGCGGCAAGCGGGCTGTCGGGCAGCAACCGTACCCGGGGGTCCCGCGCCAGGGCAGGCGACGGGCCAAGTCCGTTGCGCAGTGCACCCAGGATGACCGGATCAGGCTCCAGCACGTCAACCTTGCCGGCATCCAGCGCCAAGGCCTGCGCCGCTCGGAAGCCGCCGCTGCTGCCGGCCAGCAGCACACGTGCGCCGGGCAGCAGGTGATAGGGCAGCGCATCGAGCGCCGCCGGGGCATAGGCGGCCTTCGCGCCCTCCGCCAGCGGCAGGGCGGCGATCCGGTTGCCATCGCGATACAGGCCGTAGGAGCGTGGCGGCGACGCGGCCCCCACCATCTCGGCGTTGTTGGAAACGTCGGTATCCACGCGCTCGGTGAAGTCGTCCAACAGGGCATACAGGCCGCGCGGGGAGCGGACCTCGGCGACCTGATGCGCGTCCGTCACGTGCGCCGGGGCGTAGATCGCCTTGAAGTCGTTGTATTCCGCCCGGTTGTCGAGCAACAGCACGGCCTCGCTCGCCACCAGGGCAACCAGCGCCGCGGCGCCAGTGCGCCAAGGGCGTGCGCCGAACAGGCTGGTCGCGGCCAGCAGCACCAGCAGCGCCGCCACAAGCTGGAACGGGTGCAGCAGCGCCATCAAACCCAGCACCAGCGCCGCCCCGGCCCCGGCGCCGGTCAGGTCGAAGCCATACACCCGGTTCACCCGGTCCTCGTTCAGCACGAAGGTGATGCTGATATACAGGCCCGTCAGGTAGAAGAACGGCAGCAGCACGGCGTAGTACAGGGCGATGTTGCCGAGCTGCGGCGCGAACGTGACGGCATTCTGCAATTGCAGCGGATTGAACGGGTTGGCCGTCGTGCCCCAGTAGCCGCCCGCCGCCGCCAGCACCAGCACCGGCGGCGCTATGCGCAGCAGACGCGCCCCGTGCCGCGCCGCCCAGTCCCGCGTCAAGGCGATCGTCACGCCGCTAAGTGCGAATCCGACCATGACAATGGAGATGACCCAGTAGCCATACTCCGACCACTTCGCGACGGCGAAGTAGCGGGTCAGCGCGATCTCGAACCCGACCGCGGCGCCGGAGATCAGGAAGAGCGGCCAAAGCGACATGCGACCTTGGGCCATGCTCCCCTGGGACATGCGCCCTTGCGCCTCCGGCACTGTACCCGGGACCGTGGCGGTCACGGCCAGACCCGGCGGCGAATGAAGTCCTGCACCAACGCGTTGAACCGGACCGGCTCATCCACGAACAGCGCATGCCCGGCGGACGTGAACAGTGCCGTCTCCGCCAAGGGCTGGTGCAGCTCAAGGTTGGCAGCCTGCCCGGCGAAGCGTGGACGGACGATATATAGGACCGGCTTCTGCACCGACAGCACGGTGTCCCGCCAGTAGCTGCGGGGCATGCCATAGTTCAGCAACTGCGCCGACGCATCCGGCGGCGTGCGCAGCGCGGCTGCCGTCAACTGCGCCAGATACTCCTCGCCAGGCGAACTGCGGAACATGCCGCGGACGAAGTTCCGCATCTGCACCTCCCGCTCAACGCGCGGCCCGCGCACCGTGGGCCCGCGCCTCGGGACCGGCGGCGGGTCCTCACCGACCGAGTTGTCCACCAACACGAGGCCCGCCAGCCGGCGGTCGCCGTAATCGTGCACGTAAGCGAGGCTGTCCAGCACGCCTAGCGACCATCCCAGCAGCAGCACAGGCCGCGACCCCATGCGGGCAATCAGGTCGGCGATGTCCTGCCCCCGCCTGGCATGGTCATAGCCGCTGGCCGCCACCTCGCTGTCGCCCTGGCCGCGCGGGTCCAGTGCCACCACGCGGTAGCGGCGGGAGAACTCCTGGATCTGCGCCTGGAAGATCCAGGCCGGCATCGTCCAGCCCGGCACCAGCACCATCACCGGCGCGTTGGTTGGCCCGGCCATGATGACGTGCAGCCGAACACCGTCCGACGTCGAAAAATAACCGCTCTCCATCGCCTGCACGGACGGGGCGAGCAGGCTGCCGAGCAGCAAGGCGGCGGCGCAGAGGAGGTGACGGACGCGCATGGGGCCGTTAAGGCGTGCCATGAGCCGTGCTGTCAACCTGGTCTGGCGCCGGCTGCAGAATTAAGGAGGTCATGTTGAGCGACGGCCACGATCCAGGACCACGGCGGCAAATGATCGCCGCGCTTGTACTGCTCGGGCTGCTGTTGGTTGGTAGCTTGTGGATCACCGGCGCGCTGCGCGGCGCTTCGGCGATCCAGGACTGTGTGCAGTCCGGGCGGTCCAACTGCGCGCCGATTGAAGCGCCAGGACGCTGAACCGGCTTGCGTCCGGCATGGATGCAAACCGGCTCGGCTTTGTCGTTTGTGGGCAGAGGTTTGCAGCAGGGTCCAGTTGCTGCGTCTCCAGACCCTGCTGGGACCTGCTCTAATGTCCGATATCGCGCGGGACTGCCGCTCCTGACCGCAACTGCACGTCCTGCATTCCCACAGCCACGACGGCCGCGACTAGCATGACAACGGCGCAAACTCCGAACGACAGCTCGAACCCCGACGTCAACGCATCGCGCGCCTGGTCCAGCGCCGGGCCAAGCACCCCTGCCCCGGCCCGCAGCGATCCCAGGTCCACGTTGCCCGGCAGCCCCGCCGCACGCAGCCCGGCGGCAAACCGTGCCGCCAGCAGCGAACCGACCAGCGTGCTGCCGAATGCTCCACCCATGGACCGCAGGAACAGCAGCGATCCCGTCGCCGCCCCGACGTCGCGGTATTCGGCGGAGTTCTGCACCTGCATCAGCACGCTCGGCATCGTGGCGCCGATCCCAACGCCGAGCAGGAAGGTGCATGGCAGCACCACCACAAGCGGCGCATGCCCGGCCATGGCGGCAAGCAACGCGAACCCTAGGGCGGATGACACGACGCCGGCCAGGATAATGCCGCGTGTCCGCCCGAGCCGCCGGGCCGCCTGCCCGGACAGCATGGCGCCCACCACGGTCGAGGCCAGGAACGGCATGACCAGCAAGCCGGACCGCGACGCGTCGGCACCCAGCGACAACTGGAAGAACAGCGGCAACAGGAATGTCGCCCCGAACATTCCGAGCGAGGATAGGAAAGCAATGCACACACCCCGCAGGAACACGGGATGGCCGAACAGCCGCGGCGGCAGGATGGGGTCGGCAGCCCGGCGCTCGTGCCAGGCCAGCACCGCCAGCAGCGCCGCTCCAAGTGCTGCGACGGTGATGACCGGCGCCGACGCCCAGGGATACTCGACGCCTCCCCAGCTCAGCATCAGCAGCAGGGCCGTTACGCCGGCTGCCAGCAGCAGCGCGCCGAGGCCATCAATGCGGGCGGGCTGACGCTCCCGCTGGATCGTGCGTAGGGCGCGGTTGCACAGCCACATCGCCGCCAGCCCGAGCGGCAGGTTGATCCAGAACACCCAACGCCAGGATAGGTTGTCCGTCATCCAGCCGCCCACCACCGGCCCGGCGATGGATGCGATGCCCCACATCGAGGCCATGTAGCCCTGGTAGCGGCCGCGTTCCCGTGGCGACACCACATCCGCCACCGCCGCCTGCGCCATGCTCATCAGCCCGGCGCCGCCAAATCCCTGCAACGCCCGCGCGCCGATCAATTGCGGCAGTGACTGAGCGAACCCGCACAACAAGCTGGCGACGATGAACAGAGCCAGCGACGGCAACAGGAGGGCCCGGCGGCCGTAGATGTCCGACAGCTTGCCGATGATCGGCGTCAGCGCCGTGCTGGTCAGCAGGTAAGCCGTAACGATCCAGGACAGGTGGCCGAAGGCGCCGAGGTCCGACGCGATGGCCGGCACCGCCGGGATGACCACCGTCTGGTCCAGCGCCGCCAACAGGATGCAGAGCATGATCCCGGTGACGACCCGGAGTATCTGCTGGTGCGAGTACGTCGGACGGGCGTCGGCCCCGGCAGTCAGAGCGTCTGGCATGCGTCAGCCATACTCCCCTATTCCGCCCTCGTCAGCCCTCCATTTGCGGTGCCGGACCACGGGTGGTGTCCAGGCCCTGAACGGTCGGCAACTTGAAAGTGCCACCACCCCGGGCGGCCTGGTAAATCGCCTCCATCAGCTTCTGGTCCTGTAGCCCCTCTTCACCGGGCGTGTGCGGCTGGCGGTCGGCGCGGATGCACTCGGCGAAGTGGTCCATCTCCCGGGCGAACTGGTTGTGCTCACCGAAGCGCCGCTGCTCGACGACGTGCGCCAAGCCGGCCTTGCGGCCGATCCGCATCGTCAGGCCCTCATAGGCGAATGCCGGGTCCAACTCGGCATAGGCGTCCGCGGCCATCATGCGAAGGTGCCGGCTTTCGTAGGCGCTGTAGTTGCTGCTGCACTGGGCGATGATCCCCGAGGGGAAGCGGAGCGTGAAGGAACAGGTGTCCTCCACCTCGCGGAAGCGCGGATCGTCCTTGGGCTGGGTCAGTTGCGCGGTGATCTCCACCGGCTCCTCGCCGGTGATGTAGCGGGCGGCACTGAGGCAGTACAGGCCGACGTCGGGCAACGAGCCGCCGCCGGCCTGGCTGAGGACCTGGCGCCACTGCCGGGGGTCGCCCTGGTTCTGGGCGTTGACGGCGGTGATCAGCCGGACGGGGCCGTGCTCCCCCTTGCGCGCCATCTCGATCAGGGCGCGGTGGTAGGGATCGTATTGCATCCGGTAGGCGATCATCAGCTTGCGGTTGGCAGTGCGGCACGCCTCGACCATGCGGGCGGCGTCGGCGCTGCTGGTGGCCATCGGCTTCTCGCACAGCACATGCTTGCCGGCCTGGGCGGCGCGGATGGTGTATTCCATGTGCATGTTGTTCGGCAGCACGATGTAAACCGCGTCCACGTCGGGATTGTCGCGCAGGCGGTCGAAGTTGGCATAGTCATACAGGTGGGTTTCTGGCACGCCATACTGGGCGCCGACCGCCCGGGCCTTTTCACGGTCGCCACTGACGAGAGCGGTGACGCGGGCGTGCTTGGATTGCCCAAAGCCGGGCATGATCTGCTCCAGCGTCAAGTGGCCGATGCCGACCACTGCAATCCCGAGCCGCTTGCCGATGGGGTCCGGGTTCGGCAGCGGCGCGTTGACTTCGCTGGCGGCGTTGATGTCGGGCAGCTCCACCTTGCCACCCTCGGCCTTGCCCCGCAGGTCCGGCGGTTGTTGTGCGGCGGCGAATTGCGCCCCGAGGACGGACGCGGCGCCGGCGGCAACGGCGCGGCGGGTGATTGGCAGCATGGGACGCTCCTGTTCAGGCGGGACAGGGGCCACAACCGCTTGAGAGGGTGGGGGTTCCGGCATCACGGAGACGCGCACGCTGCACGAGCCCCCTGCTCTCTCTCCCTGCGGGAGAGGGTTGGGGTGAGGGGGCGGGCAAGTGCGATAGGTGCCAGGTTAAGGGCTGAGCTCAGACAGCATGTCCTGTGCCCCGCTCCGCAGCCAAGACCCCCTCACCCAACCCTCTCCCGGAGGGAGAGGGAGCAGGCGACGGCTTTGTCAGGCGGCTTGCCGTTTCCGCGCCAGCGTGTCCCGCAGCAGCGCGTCCAGGATCACCGCGCGTTGCGCATAGGTATGCCCAGCCAAGATGCGCTCCCGGGCGGCGGCGCCAATGGCCCGGGCGCGACCGGGCGTCAACGCCCGCACATGCTCCGCCACGTCGGCGCCATCGCGTGCCACCAGCACCTCCGTGTCCGGCTGCAGGAACAGCTCGATGCCTTCCCAGGCATCGGTGATCAGGCAGGCCCCGGCCCCGGCAGCCTCGAACACCCGGGTTGCGGGGCTGAAGCCCACGGCCGCCATGCTGTCCCGCGCCACGTTCAGCACGGCATGGGCCGAGCAGTTGAAGGCGTTATGTTCCGCCGTACCGACATGCCCGATCGCCCGCACGTTGCCCGGCATCGCCTTGTCATGCCAGCCATTGCCGCCCAGCAGAAATGACTGCGCCGGCAGCCGTGCGGCAGCATCCAAGAAGAACGCCTCCACCCGGGCCTCCCGGTCCGGCAGCCGGTTGGCGAGGAAGGCGAGGTCGGCGGCAAAGCGGGGATCGGCCGGCACGGGATGATGGGTGGCCGGGTCGAGCGCATTGTAGATCGGCACGCAGCGCCGGGCGCCCAGCCGGGCATAGGCGTCCACCACGGGCGGGCCGCCGCCATAGGTCAGCACCAGGTCAAGCTGCTGCAGGGCGGCGTGCATGGGGTTGGCGGGATCGGCCCGCACCGCGGCGAGCGTCGCCGGGGCGTCCACGTCCATGAAGCAGGTGACGGCGCCGGGATGGGCATGGGCCAGGGTCCCGACCAGCAGCTCGTCGTCGAACACGCCGACGCCGCTGGCCTTCATCACCACGTCGGCGCCCGCAGCCTCCGCGAGCACGCCGCGCAAGGCATCAGGCGTCGCGGCATAGACGACGGAGCGCGCCCAGGCCGGCGGCTCGATATCCCGATGGCTTTGCCGGTCGAAGGCGTCGGGTTCGTAGAAGGTGATCGTATGGCCCAGCCCGGCCAAGGCGCCGAGCAGGCCGCGGTAATAGGTCGCCGCGCCGTTCCAGTAGGATGACAGCAGGCTAGACCCATAGAAGGCAATGTGCATCAGGCGCTCGCGGCTTGGGGTTCGGCCAGCCGCCGCAGGATGGCGAGCAGCTCATCCACACGGTGGGCGCAGGTATGCCTGGCCCGGATGGTAGCCAAGCCGTGTGCTGCCAGGGCAGCGCATAGTCCGGGGTCGGCACCCAGGTCAGACAGGTGGCGCGTCATCTCGGCGCCGTCGCGTGCGACCAGGTAGTCCTGCCCCGGGCTGAACAGGCCCTCCGCATCCCGCCAGGGCGCGGACACCAGCGGGATACCGCAGGCCAAGGCCTCGAACACCCGGATCGTCGGGATGCCCGGCAGCGTCTGGGCATAGAACCGGCGCGGGACGTGGATGGTCACGAGGTGGCGGGCAAACACCTCCGGCGCACGGGGGTTGGGCAGCCAGCCGCGGTAATGGGCGCCGTGCCGGGCCAGCATGGCGCGGGCCTCCTCGGGGTAGCGGACCCCGTAAACGTCCAGCGGCAGGCCGAGCGCGGCGGTGGGGGCGAACAGGAATGCTTCCAGCTCCGCCGTGCGCTCGCCGTCGCCCCAGTTGCCGATCCAGACGGCGCCGGCGCGCTCCTGTTCGACCGCGGGGGGACGGAACAGCCGGATGTCAGCGGCCTCGTGCCAGGTGAACACGCGGCCGCCCCAACCCCAGCGGCGATAAACCTCCGACAGCGCCTCGCCAAACGCCAGGACGGCATCGTAGGCGGACAGGTCATAGCGGCGAATGGCATCGGGCTCGCTGACGGCGCGGTGATGGGTGTCATGGAACAGCAGGCGGAAACGCCCGCCAGCCCGGCGCAGCGCCCCGACAGCGGCGACCAGGGCAGGCTCGTTCCACTCATGGACGATCACTATGTCCGCGCCGTCCACCAGGGCAGCCAGGTCGGCGCCAGGAGCATACTCGGTGCTGGACAGCTCCGGGTAGGCGGAGCGCCACGCCGCCAACCCATCCGGGCCGGCGTCGGCCAGCAGGTTCTGCCGGCTCCAGGCGCCGGCGGGTTCGTAGGCCCGCACGTCATGGCCGCGCGCCACCAAGTCCCGGAGCACGCCGCGCAGGAAGTGGGCGTTGCCGTGGTTCCAGCAGGACGCCAGGGAGTGGGTGAAGTAAACGAAACGCATCAGGCCAAGGCCGCGGCTCGGTGGACGGCAAGGGTCGCATGGGTCATGGCATCGGCGGTGTAGCGCATCCCCCGCTGCCGGGCCGCGGCGGCGAGTGGCGCCGGGTCGTCCAGCGCACGGCGCAGCACGGCAGGAAGGTCGTCGCCGTCCCCCACGAACAGCGCCGCCCCGTCCCATAGCTCGCGGAAGCTCGGCAGGTCCGATAGCACCAGCGCCATTCCGGCCTGCGCCGCCTCCAGCACCGCGAGCCCAAAAGGTTCATAGCGGGCCATCGAGGCGAACACGGTTGCGCCGGCGTAGGCGGCGGCCATGCCGGCGGGGTCCAGGGTGCCGAGCAGGTCCAAATTGGCAAAGCTGGCCGCCGCGCCATTCGGCCCCTGCACCGGCCCAGCCGCGCGGACCGGTGCGCCCAATCGGGCAGCCGCCTGATCCAAACGCGCCACGCCCTTGCCCTCGTCCCACAGCCGCCCGGCGGTGAGCACCGCCTGGCTGCGTGGTCCGCTTGGCAGCGGTGCGTGGTCACGCCCATTATGGACGACCTGGACCGGGACCGGGCCATAAACCTCCCGCAGCAGCGCCGCGTGGGCCGCCGTGGGGGCGATTACGGCGCCTGCCGCGCGCAGCCCGGCCGCTGCAGCGTCGGTGCGCCAACGGAAGTCCTCCGGCATTTCACCGGCGTGGACCGCGCGCCACCACGTGCCGACGCAGGAATGCGCGACGGCGACCACTGGGACGGACCAGGGCTGGCCGCCGACCAGTGCCGGGGCGTGCAAATGCACGGCGGACACTCCGGTCAACGCCGCAAGCGCCGCAAGCTTGGCCGAGGCATGGGCCAGCGCCGACGAATCATTGGCGGTCCAGTCCAGCGGCAGCCCAGTCTGCACCAGGCGGAGGCCGCGGACGGCTTCGGCTTCCTTGCGCTGCGCCGCATCGGCTGGCGGCCCCATGACGGCCAGCACGGTCTCGATGCCGCGCTCGGCCAGGCCGCCGGCCAGGTCCACGGCATAGCGCCACACCCCGCCCACGGCATCCGTCGTCACCAGCAGGCGCTGCATCCCTGGCGCCGTTACGCCGTCCGGCACGCCCGTTCCAGTTCCGGCAACGGCAGCGGCTGGGCGTCCTGGATATCGGAGAAGGCGTCGAACTGGCCGAGGTAATGCCGGTGCGCCCGCTCCCAGGCTTCACCATCGGGCAGGCCGAACAGGCGCCGGTAGTCGGGCGAGCTGGGATAGGGATACAGCGGCACCGGGTCATTGGCCCAAACGCCCTGCGAGCGCAGTCGGTCCCGCCAAGCCGTGACCATCGCGGCGTCATCATCCGCGACTTCGAGGAGGTTGGCCTGCACGAACGGGACATGCCGCCGGGCGAGCACCAGCAGCTCGGCCAACTCATCCGTCGTCAGCTTGCAACGCTTGTCCAGCGCGGCACGGCCATCCTCGGTCAGGCTTTCCACCCCGGCCTCGATGGACACGCAGCCAGCCGCGCCCAGCAGGGCCAGTATATCAGGCTTCCACAGGTCAATGCGGGTCTGGATGCCGAACTCGATGGGACGGTCCACCAGGGCTTCCAGCAGGGCACGCTGCGGCAGGAAAATCTCATCAATGAAATACAGGTACTCGACGCCTTGACCGATCAGCACGTCAATCTCCGCCAGCATCGGCGCCAGGTCGCGGCGGCGATACTTGTCGCGGAAGTCAATTTTCGCGCAGAAACTGCAGGAATAGGGACAGCCGCGGGACGCTTCGACCTCGGCCCCAGGCGCCTGGGCCGGACGGTCGAAGCGGTGATGGTGATGGTGATGGCGGCGCACCCACTCGTCCGGCCAGTGCAGCGCCGCCAGGTCGGTGAACCGTCCGGCCTGGGGACCGCCGCACTGACGCAGGGCGTCGCCGTCCAGGATGGCAGTCCCGGGCACCTGGCCCGGCGTGCCGCCAGCAGCCAGGGCTGCCACGACCTCCTCGCATTCTCCCATGACCACGACATCAACGCCCAGCTTGCGGAGCGCCGTCTCAGGTGTGGAGGAACCGTGCGGGCCGACCGCGACCGTCACGCCGCCTGCGCCGCCCAGGGTGTCCAGCATGGTCCGCGGCACCCGCAGCTCCGGCGGGGCACAGCGCCAGAACAAGTAGCTCGGAGCAGTGGTGACGACGGTCATGTCCGGGCCGAATCCGCGCACCTGATCCGCCAGGTCGGCATAGGACTGGCCCATCAGGTGCCCGTCCAGCAACAGGACCTCGTGCCCATCCCGCTCCAGCATGGCGCGGGCGTAACCCAGTTCGAGCGGCAAGTGCGGCTCACGGCAGCCGAAGTAGATGCTGCCCTCGAACGTCCACGGCGGATTGATCAGGGCGACCTTCACGCCGCATGCTCCGCGGCCTTGCGCCCGGCCGGGGCACCGCGCTCCTGCGCGATCCAGCCGGCCAGGCGGCGCAGGCCGTCGCGCCAGGGCACGGCGGCACCAAGGCCCAGCGCCGCCGCGGCCCGGCGGGTATCGGCGACGAAGTAACGCTGGTCCCCCGGGCGCCAGTCGGAGAAGCGCAGGTCCGCCGGGCGCCCGCTGATTGCGCCGATCTCGTTCAGCACCTGCAGCAGGGTCACGGCGTTGGCTGGCCCGCCGCCCAGGTTGAATGCCTGGCCGGACACCTGGCCGATCCGCGCCCAGGCCGCCACGTAGGCGTCCACGGCATCGTCCACATACAGCACGTCCCGCACCTGCCGGCCGTCGCCGAAGATGCTGATCGGCCGCCCCGCCTGCACGGAATACAGGAAGTGCGCGAGCCAGCCCTGGTCCTCGGTCCCCAACTGGCGCGGTCCGTAGATGCAGCTCATGCGCAGCACGCAGGCAGGCACGCCGAAGCCGCGGGCGTAGTCCAGCACATACTGGTCCGCCGCCCCCTTCGAGCAGCCATAAGGCGTGTAGAAGCTGAGCGGACGGTCCTCGCCGATGCCATGGGCGCGCAGGCCCGCGTCCTGCGGCAGATAGGCGTCACCGTCGCGTTCCAGCGCCACGTCGGCCAGGTTGCCATAAACCTTGTTGGTGCTGGCGAAGATCACCGGCGGCGGCGCGGGCTGGCGGCGCAGCGCCTCCAGCAGGAACACCGTGCCGCGCAGGTTCACGTCGAAGTCCAGCTCCGGGTCATCGAGGCTGGTGGTCACGGCAACCTGGGCAGCCATGTGGAACACGGCGGACACGCCGGCCGCCGCCTGCTCCAGCGCGGCGCGGTCCCGCAGATCGGCGACCACCGCGTGGATGCGCCCGGGGTGGCGGCGGCGCAGCCAGGCGAGGTTGGCCTCGACGCCGGGGCGGGCCAGGGCGTCGAACACCCGGACCTCATGCCCCTGCCCGGCCAGCCGGTCCGCCAGGTTGCTGCCGATGAAGCCGGCGCCGCCGGTGACGAGGACCGGACGGGATGGATCCGCGGCGCCCGTCATGCCACCAGGCCGCGCTGCTCAAGCTCACGCCGGGCGTCGTGCACCCGGTCCTCGGCCTGCTGCTGGCGGACCCACTCGGCCAGTTCGCCCAAGCTGTCGTCGAAGCCGCGGCGGGGATGGAAGCCCAGCACGTCCCGCGCGAGCGAGATGTCGGAGAAGCAGTGGCGTATGTCGCCGACCCGGGCCTTGCCCATGACCTCCGGCGTCAGGTGCGGCACGCCCATCGCCTGCGCCAGGGCGGTGCCGGTCTCCAGCACGCTCACGTCCCGGCCGCTGCCGATGTTGAACACCTGGCCCGGCGCGTCCGGATGCTCCAACGCCAGGACGAAGGCACGGGCCACGTCCTCCACATGGACGAAATCCCGGCGCTGCTCGCCATCCTCGAACACCATCGGCCGCTCGCGATTCAACAGGCGGGAGGCGAAGATGGCCAGTACGCCGGTGTAGGGATTGGAAAGCGCCTGGCCCGGTCCGTAGACATTGAACAGGCGCAGCGCCACGCCCTGCATCCCATAAGCCGGGGCAACAGTGAGGGTCAGGCGTTCCTGGACATACTTGGTCAGGGCGTAAACCGAGGCGAGGTTGGGCCGCTTCCATTCGGGCGTCGCCAACGGCGTCAGCTTGGCGCCATCAGGGCCGAGCGGGTCCCAACCTCCACCAGGGGGGCGGCCAGCGGGACGGACCACGTCGTCCATCCGCTCGCCGGCGGCGGTGCGATACAGGCCCTCGCCGTAAACGCTCATGCTGCTGGCGACGACGACGCGGGACACCGGGCGGTCGATCAGCGCCTGGAACAGCACGGCGGTGCCGCCGTCGTTCACCGACACGTAGCGGTCGATGGCATACATGCTTTGGCCCACGCCGACCTCGGCAGCCAGGTGGATCACGTTGTCCACGCCGGCCAGCGCCGCCGACACGCGGTCCAGGTCGCGCACGTCGGCGCATATCAGCTCCACGTCGTCCAGCACCGGGTTGCGCGCGGCGCCGCGGGTATGGACCTGGTCTATCAGGCTATCGAGCACCCGGACCTCGTAACCCCTGCTCAGCAGGGCTCGAGCAAGGTGGCAGCCGATAAAGCCCGCGCCACCTGTCACAAGCACCCGTGTCGCCATGCGTCCCAAATCTCCACGTCTCAATGGGCCGGTGCGGCGGGATGCCGGCCGGTCATCGAATGTTCATCTACTATGCCTGACGCGAACTGTACTCACAATCCCGTCAGAGGAGTGCGGCACGGGGCTGCCGGGCCTCAAGGATGCGGCACGCACGGGACAAACGTTCGGCAAAAGCAGGCGCCGGGACCGCACCGGAAAACAGTAAGTGATCGTCCAGCACAAAGGTCGGAACGCCCTGGATGCCGGCCGAGCGCAGGGCTTGGTCCTCCGACCTGACTTCTGCGGAGTCGGTATCGCCGGACAGGTAGTCCGCAACGGCCGGGCGGTCCAGCCCACATGCCGCCGCCGCGTCGGCCAGCACCGCAGGGTCGCCCAGGTCGCGGCCGTTCACGAAGTAGTCCTGGAATAACCGGCCGACCACCTGGTCTTGCCTGCCCGCCGGTCCGGCGAAGCGGATCAGCCGGTGGGCGGCAAGCGTGTTCGGCGTCCGGCGCATTGCGGCGAAGTTGATGGTCAGGCCAGCCGCTCCAGCCGCCGCGGCAGCCTGCGCGTCCAACTCGCGCGACCGTTCGAGGCTACCGAACTTGGCCCGGCGGTAGTCCTCCCTGGGCATCCCATCCGCGGGCATGTCGGGATTGAGCTGGAATGGCCGCCAAGTGATGGTGAAGCGCATCCCCTGCCCGGCCAGTTCGGCGAGCGCCGTCTGCATGTGCTGGCGGCCGATGTAGCACCAGGGACAGATCGGGTCGGACAGCACGTCCAGGCGCATGAACGCTTCCTATGCCTCCGAGGCGTAGGCGACCAGCACGGCACCGTCGTCTACCAGATCGCCCACCGCGGCGCCGACCCGGCCGATCGTGCCGTCCCGCGGGGCAGTCAGGCGCATCTGCACCTTCATGGCCTCCAGCACCAGCAGCACATCGCCGCGACTTACGGCGGCGCCGGGCTGAACGCGGACGTCTATGATGCGACCGGGCATGGGTGCCACGACCATGTCGCCGCCGGCCTGAGCGGACGCGGGCGGCTGCAGGGGATCAACCAAGTCCCAGCCGTAGCTCTCCCCGTCCAAGACGGTGGTCAAGCGCGTGCCGTCCCGCAACACCGCAACCCGGCGCTGCACGCCGTCGCAGATGAGGGTGATGCCGCCGCGGCCGTGGGTGGCCGAGACCTCGACGGAATGGCCCGGCCAGTCCAGGCGCATCGGACCACCCGGCGGCGTATGGGCCCGCACGGCGAGATCGGCGTCGCCATCCCGCAGCCGCAAGTCCTGGTAGGCGTCACCATTCATCCGCCAGTTGCCCAGGAGGTTCCACGGGGAATACGAATCGTGCTCCGGCGGGGGCTGCCGGGCTTGGTCGTGCAGCACCTGGGCGACGACCGCCGTCACCGCCAGGACAGGCGCCGGACCTTGCGCGGGCAGCAAGTCATCGCCGTGCCGGGCGATGAAGCCGGTGTCCAGGTCCGCCGAAGCGAAGGCCGGATGCCGGGCAATGCCGCGCAGCAGGGCCAGGTTCGTCCGCACGCCAGTGACCTGGTAGTCGGCCAACGCCCGGCGCAGCCGCGTCACGGCGGCGGGACGGTCCGTGTCCCAGACGATCAGCTTGGCGATCATAGGGTCGTAATGGACGCTGATCGTGTCGCCCTCGCGCACGCCGGTGTCCACCCGGACGTGGCGGCCGGGCCGCGGCTGGTGCAGATGGGTCAGGGTGCCGACTGCGGGCATGAAGTCGCGGCTGGGGTCCTCGGCATAAACCCGCGCCTCGATGGCATGGCCGGTGATGGACAGGGCGTCTTGCAGCGACGGCAGGCGCTCGCCATCGGCGACGCGAAGCTGCCACTCCACCAGGTCCTGGCCGGTGATCATCTCGGTCACGGGGTGCTCCACCTGCAGGCGGGTGTTCATCTCCATGAAGTAGAAGGCGTCGTCCCCAGTCTTGACCTCACCGGTCCCGACGTCGGAGTCCCCGGCCTCGGTGATGAACTCGACGGTCCCTGCGCCAACGTAGCCGATGGCGCGGGCGGCGGCGCAGGCAGCCTCGCCCATGCGCGTGCGGCGGGCGGGGTCCATGCCAGGGGCTGGCGCCTCCTCGACCACCTTTTGATGCCGGCGCTGGATGGAGCAGTCGCGTTCGAACAGGCTGACGGTGTTGCCGTGGCTGTCGGCGAAGACCTGGATCTCGATGTGGCGGGGCCGGGTCAAGTAGCGCTCGATGAGCACCTGGTCGTCGCCGAAGCTGGCGGCGGCCTCGCCCTTGGCGAGCGCCAGGCCCTCGGCGAAGCCGGATGCCGACTCGACCACCCGCATCCCCTTGCCGCCGCCGCCGGCGCTGGCCTTGATAAGCACGGGATAGCCGATGCGGCCGGCCTGCGTCTGCAAGGCCGCAGGGTCCTGGTCCCTGCCGTGGTAACCCGGCACCAGCGGCACGCCCGCGCCCTCCATCAGGGTCTTGGCGGCGGACTTGCTGCCCATCGCGCGTATGGCGGCGGGCGGCGGGCCGATGAACACCAACCCGGCGCTGGCGCAGGCGTCGGCGAACTCCGCATTCTCGCTCAGGAAGCCGTAACCGGGGTGGATCGCCTCGGCGCCAGAGGCCTGGGCGGCGGCGATGATGCGGTCAATCCGGAGGTAGCTTTCGCGGGCCGGGGCCGGGCCGATCAGGTGGGCCTCATCGGCCAGGGCGGCATGGCGGGCGCCGGCATCGGCCTCGGAATAGACCGCGACGGTGCGTATGCCCATGCGCCGTGCCGTACGGATCACGCGGCAGGCGATCTCGCCGCGGTTGGCGATCAGGATGGCGCCGAACATGTCCGCTACATCCGGAACAGGCCGAAGCCGCCGGTAGCCCGCCGCCGCTCCGACCAGGGTTCCACCGGCGCGTTCAGGCTGGCAGACAGGCCGAGGCCGAGAACCATACGGGTGTCCGCCGGGTCAATCACGCCGTCATCCCACAGGCGGGCACTGGCGTAGTAGGGGTTTCCCTGGTCCTCGTACTGCTGCTCGATCGGCGCCTTGAAGGCGGCCTCCTCCTCGGCGGACCAAGTGCGACCCTGAGCCTCCAGGTTGTCGCGCCGGAGCGTCGCCATCACGCTCGCGGCCTGGACGCCGCCCATGACGCTGATGCGCGCATTGGGCCACATCCACAGGAAGCGGGGCGCGTAGGCTCGTCCGCACATGCCGTAGTTGCCGGCGCCGAAGCTGCCGCCGACGATCACGGTGAACTTCGGCACGCCCGCCGTGGCGACGGCGGTGACCATCTTGGCGCCATCCTTGGCGATGCCGCCGCTCTCGTATTTCCGGCCCACCATGAAGCCGGTGATGTTCTGCAGGAACACCAGCGGGATGCCACGCTGGGCACATAGCTCGATGAAGTGCGCGCCTTTTTGCGCGGACTCGCTGAACAGGATGCCGTTGTTGGCGACGATGCCGACCGGGATGCCCCAGATATGGGCGAAGCCAGTCACCAGGGTCGGGCCATACAGCCGCTTGAACTCGTCCAGCTCCGAGCCGTCCACGATGCGGGCAATCAGCTCCCGCACATCATAGGGTTCGCGCGTGTCGGCGGGGACGATGCTGTAAAGGTCCGACGCGGGATAGATCGGGTCACGCGGCGCGCGCAGGGCGACTCCGGGGCGCTTGGTGGTGTTTAGCGTGCCGACGATGCGGCGGGCGATCCCCAGGGCGTGCGGGTCGTTCTCCGCCAGGTGGTCCACGACGCCGCTGACCCGGCTGTGCAGGTCGCCGCCGCCCAGATCCTCCGCCGACACGACCTCGCCGGTTGCGGCCTTCACCAGCGGCGGACCTGCGAGGAAGATGGTGCCCTGGTTGCGGACGATGATGCTCTCGTCCGACATGGCGGGCACGTAGGCGCCGCCGGCGGTGCAGGACCCCATCACGACGGCAATCTGCGGAATGCCGGCCGCGGACATCTGCGCCTGGTTGTAGAAGATGCGGCCGAAGTGGTCGCGGTCGGGGAACACCTCGTCCTGGTTCGGCAGGTTGGCGCCGCCGCTGTCCACCAGGTAGATGCAGGGCAGCCGATTCTGCTGCGCGATCTCCTGGGCGCGGAGGTGCTTCTTTACCGTCATCGGGAAGTAGGTGCCGCCCTTCACGGTGGCGTCGTTGGCGACCACCACGCACTCACGGCCCATGACGCGGCCGATCCCGGTGATGATGCCGGCCGCTGGGATGTCCCCGCCATAAAGCCCGTGCGCGGCGAGCTGGGACAGCTCCAGGAACGGGGTACCGGGGTCCAGCAGCAGGCGGACGCGGTCCCGGGGCAACAGCTTGCCCCGGCCGGCATGGCGGGCGCGTGCGGATTCCCCGCCGCCCAGCCTGATCCGGTCCACGGCGGCGCGCAGTTCCTGCACCAGCGCAGCCATCCGCCCGGCGTTGGCGCGGGCTGCATCGGACCGCTGGTCCAACATGGTTGCGAGGGCGGTCAGGGCCGCGTGCCCGCCTGATGTTCGGCGGCGGCGCGCCCGCGCATCCATCCCTGTTTTTCCGCGTGATAGCCGGGTGAGCCGGCGCCATGCCCGGCGCGGGCGGCGCGCTTCATCGCGTCATACTCGGCGGCGATGGCCGGGGCTGACCGCAGCAACGCGAAGAAGGCGACCAGCATTCGCACATCGTCATGCCCGGCGGGGTAGCAGCGCAGCTCGACCTGCCGATGCCCGGTCAGCACATCGTCGGCGACATGCAAGGTGCAAGAAGGCTCCGGCGCGGCGGCGACGAAGCCGTGCACCATAAGGCGAAGCCCGGCCCCCGCCGGTAGTCCACCCTCCAGTTCCGCAACGAGGTCAATGACCGGAACCGCGTGCAGGTGGGGCACAGACGTGGACCCGACGTGATGCACCGCGAGGCATGGTGGGCCAAGGGCGCGGCGCACCCGGGCCATGTCGCGTTCCGCCCGTGACGGCCAGCGTTCGTGCGGCGGGACAGGTTGCAGGATGGCGCTGGTCAACATCCGCCAGGTCTAGCCGCCAAGACCGCCAGCAAGCAATGCCCGGGCGGCGACCGAGAAGTCGTTGCCGCCCAGTCCGGCGTTGCACAAACGGGCGTAGGCGGCCCGTGCCTGCTCACCTAGCACCCCGGCAGCGCCGGCTGACTTGGCAGCCTCCATCGCCAGGGTCAGGTCCTTCAGCATAAGGGCCGCAGCAAAGCCGGGCTGGTAATCGCGATTCGCCGGAGAGGCCGGGACCGGGCCAGGCACCGGGCAGTAGCTGGTCAGCGACCAGCATTGTCCCGAGGATTTCGAGCTGATGTCGAACAGCGACTGCGCCGACAGCCCGAGCTTATCGGCCAGGGCGAAGGCTTCCGACACGCCGAGCATGGTGATGCCGAGGATCAGGTTGTTGCACAGCTTGGCCGCCTGCCCTGCACCGGCGGGTCCGGCGTGCACGATGGTCTTTCCCATCGCATTCAGCACGTCCTGCGCCCGCGCGAATGCGTCCGCCTCGCCGCCCACCATGAAGGTCAGCGTGCCGGCCAATGCGCCTGCCGTGCCGCCGGACACCGGCGCGTCCAGCATCGCACAGCCCTGAGCCGCGGCTGCGTCGGCCACGGCGCGCGCGGTCTCGACGTCTATGGTGGAGCAGTCAATCACCAGGGTTCCCGGCGGCAGTTGCGGGAGCAAGCCGTCCGGTCCGGTCAGCACGGCGCGCACATGCTGACCGGCGGGTAGCATGGTTATTACCACGTCGGCGCCCTTCGCAGCTTCGGCTGCAGTGGCTGCGACCGTGCCCCCTGCCACACCCAGGGCATCCAAGGCCGTAGGCGACAGGTCGAAGCCTGTCACCCCGTGCCCGGCGCGGATAAGATTGGCGGCCATTGGCCCGCCCATGTTGCCAAGTCCGATGAAGCCGATGTGTGTCATGATCAGCTGAATAGCACGATGGAGTTCCCGAGCGTTACCCAAACGCCCCACAGCAATGGCACTCCGACACACGCCCAGGCAATGATGGCCGGCAAGGCCGGGCCACACCGCCCGATAGCAGAAGCTCCGTCAGCAGCTATGGCCAAGTCCTTGTGTCCAGCAACGGGCATATACCAATGCGGCGACGGTGGACGAACCAGCATGTTCGCGATCGCGTCAAGGACAAGCAGGCCTGCCAGCATGTAAAGCGTGCGCTCATAGACCAAGTTGGGGGGCACCCCTGCCACCTTTTGAGCCTCGCGCATTTGGGTGATTAGGATCGGGCCAATGATACCCGCTGTGGGCCTTTGCGTTTGTATGTTTTGGTATGAGCGTTAGGTTGCGGGGACAGGATTTGAACCTGTGACCTTCAGGTTATGAGCCTGACGA
>CAXTCI010000068.1:0-25679 GCA_964242325.1 uncultured Acetobacteraceae bacterium | reverse complement strand
TCGGCTCGATGAAGGTGCGGCCGACATAGTGGTTGCGGATGATGCCCAGCTCGAACGGGATGCCGCTTTCGGCGCTGAACCCCATGGCCGACGGCACGCCGCTGTCCGGCACCGGCACGATTACGTCGGCGTCCACGGCGCTTTCCCGCGCCAGCTCCGCGCCGATGGCCTTGCGGGCGTCGTAAACCGGGGTGCCCTCCATGACCGAGTCCGGGCGGGCGAAGTAGATATACTCGAACACGCAGAACCTGCTCTTGCTGGCGCCGAACGGCTTGATGCTGTGCACGCCCTTGTCGTTGATGACGACGATCTCGCCGGGTTCGACGTCGCGGATGAACTCGGCGCCGACGATGTCCAGGGCGCAGGTCTCGCTGGCCAGCACCCAGCCGCCGGTGCCCTCGTTGCCGATGCGGCCGAGGATCAGCGGACGCACGCCCAGCGGGTCGCGCACGCCCATCAGCGCCTCGTTGGACAGAGCGACCAGGGAGTAGGCGCCGACCACCTGCTTCAGCGCGTCGATTAGCCGGTCCACGACGGTGGAATACAGGCTGATGGCGATCAGGTGGACGAACACCTCACTGTCGGTGGTGCTCTGGAACAGGCAGCCCCGGCGGACCAGGGCGCGATGCAGGATGTGGGCGTTGGTCAAGTTGCCGTTATGGGCGACGGCGAATCCGCCGAACTCGAAGTCGGCATACAACGGCTGCACGTTGCGCAGGATGGTGTCGCCGGTCGTGGCGTAGCGGTTGTGGCCGACCGCGTTGGCACCGGGCAGCCCGGCGATGACCTTGGCGGTGCCAAAATTGTCGCCCACCAGGCCCAGCCCGCGGTGGCTGTGGAACCGCGCGCCGTCGTAGCTGACGATCCCCGTCGCTTCCTGGCCGCGGTGCTGCAGGGCGTGCAGGCCGAGCGCGGTGACGGCGGCGGCGTCGGTGACGCCCCAGACGCCGAATACACCGCACTCCTCGTGCAGCTTGTCATCTTCGATCTCGGTGGGGCTTGGAAACATCGGAGGACTCCTACTCCCGCGCGGGACGGACGGACAGCGCCCGGCCTGCAGGGGTGGCATGAAGCAGGTCTGCCGCGGTGGTCGTCCGCCCAAAGGGAGGTTTGGCGACGTTGGGCCGATACGTCGGAGGCACCTGGTTCGCCAGCCACTCGGCACCCTGGTAAACCGGGGTGAGCAGCCGGGCCTGCTGGACCGGCGCTGGCCAGCCGTCGGATGGGCTGAGGAAGCCACCCAGGATATAGGTGGCGGCCAGCAGCACCGCACCGCGGACGATGCCGAATACCAGCCCGAACGTACGGTCAAGCCCGCCCAGGGCCGATCCGCGCACGCGGCTGCTGATGGCGCCGACGATGATCCACAGGACGACGAGCGCAACCAGGAATACGCCGCCGAAGGCCACGATGTCGCCGACGCCGGGGTCGGACACCTGCTTGCGCACCCAGGGGACGACATAAGGAAAGAGGCCGTAGGGGCTGGCGACCCAGGCCGCGGCGATCCAGGCCGCGACGCCCAGCACCTCCCGCACCAGGCCGCGCAGGACGCCGACCAGGCCCGACACGAGCACGACGGCCAGGACGACGAAGTCCACCCAGTTCATCTATACGCCCAGCCCATGATGCCGGGGGGTATAGCCGCCCGGGGAAAGTTGGGCAATTGATGACTGGACCGTGACAGTGCGGCGTGCGCCCGCCTGGAGCGGTCCCCGAGGTCTGCACTTTGACGAATACTGCCATGCAGCCGCTGATCAAAGCGTTCTATCACGGCCTGTCGGGTCGTGGGGACTTACAGAAATATACGAACCGGCAGGCGTTCGAGGCCGCGATGCGATCGGCGCTTGATGGGCTGTCCGGGTTCGCCAGCGAGTTCGCCGGCTTGCGGAGTCTCGTGACGTCACCGCCGACGCCAGGGGTGCACACCGGTTTCGTGCCGGACGCGGTCTGGACGTTCTATGCCCTCAGCCGGGTGGCCGACGTGATGCTGCTGCCCCAGCAAGCCCCCGACCCCCGCTATCCCCACTCTAAGTCCACGTCATTCACCAACGACGATCTGCTCCGGTTCTTCATGCCGCTCGGGATGACGCGGATGCCGGATCGCGCGTTCAGCCCGGCGTTCCATGAGGTGGTCGAAGCGGTCGAGGACCCCTCGCTCGGAGGCGACGTGGTCATCATGGAGGAGGTCTGGCCCGGCCTGATGTTCGGCGCGATGGTGTTCGTCCGCGCCGGCGTGCGCGTGCTGTGCAGCCGCACGGCGATGCTGCCGGAGGTGGCCGGGCGGTCCAAGCTCTACTTCACCTATTGGCGCAGGTCCCGGCCCACCTGCGATTTGTCGCATGGCTGGGGCAGTTCGTCGCAGTGGGGCACGAACTTCCGGCGCGACTACGCGGAGGATGGGATGCTGCACTACAACGTTGACGGGACCCTAGTGTTGTCGCCGGACGGGCCGCCGCAACTTGTACCGCAGATGCCGATGAAACGCGGCAGTTGGGAGCGTCCTTACGTGCCAGACATGCTTGGCTTGACCTACGCCGAGCGCATTGAACTGTTGACCAACCGCTGCTTCGTGCGCACGACGAAGGAGGACGACTATTACTGGATTTTCGACGATCGCTACACGGAGCCGGATAGCGCGGCACTGAGGTGATGTTGGTGGAAGCTTGGTCCGGATTTGCCGCGCACCGCCGTCGCAAGCTGCTTGCCGCGCCGCAACTTAGGGACTGCGGCGCCGCACTCGCTGCCCGTTCATTGGTCGCGCCGCTGCGTTCCTCGCGATATCGGCTGCGGCCAAAGCGAAAAACGATTGGATGTTAGCTTCCTTTACGATCAGAAGTGCCGCAGCAAGGCTCGGCCGGGCCAGGGCGGTAGGATCGCCTGAAGGCAAAACGATGCCTGCGCTGTCCTATACCCTGCCGCCGCCCAACTCCCTGGACGCGCCCGCACCAGTCATGGACGCCGAGACCACGGCCCTGCCCCCCGGCCGCAGCCATCTGCTTCTACAGATCGGGGGAGACTTCGGAAGTCTGGACGGATGAAGGCGGCGTTCGATGCGGCAGGAGGATTTGCGGGTCGGGCTGGGTGTTCCTGCTGTTTGCCCGCATGCCGTCTGCCGGTCGAGGGCACCGCCGACCGGGACGGCAGGGCGCCGTTAAGGGCTGGGCACCAGGGACTCCATCCCAAGGCCATGGCCGGAGGTGTAGGCCCACACGCCGCTGTAGCTGCCATCCGGGTTGGCGTTGAACAGTATCGTGCCGCGGGTGCCCGCGCCGCTGAAGCTGATGGCGAGGACCCGGCCGTCGCCGACCCCATTGCCGGTATAGGCGTCCTTGCCGATCTTCCAGCGGATGGACCAGGTGCCCTCCCCACTTTTCGACAGCGTGGCCGTTCCCTTGTAGGGATCATGGCCGTTCGGCCCGGCGCCGGAAACGGCGTAGCGGCCGGGACCCTCGGCCAAGGCGGGTGCGGCAGCCAGAACGACGCCGATCACCGGGATCATCAAGTGCCGCATGTCGTTCCCTCCCAGACTCGCGTGATGATAACTGTCGCGTCATCGTAGCTTACGTAGGGGCGGGCCGGCTACGTATCCATGGCCGTCGCGAGTCTGGTAGCCTGGGGCCGGTGCCTGCATGACGCTGCCTTAGGCACGGCCATGCCAACCACCAGCTTTTCTGGACGGTCATTCCGTCCGGCTACCGCCTTGTCCGCGACCGGCGTACTGCACTTTCAACCAGGATCGCGGCCAGGCCGGCGAACAGGATGAGTGGCGGCCAGGCCGGCGGCAGCGGCAGGCGTGGCAGTGCCAGCCAGGCCAGGAGCAGCCAAGCCAGGATGGCAATGGCGAAGCTGCCATCGTCCACGAAAAGGCCGATGAACTCGGACCAGGCTATCCCTAGCCAGCGCATCGCGGCGGCCTAGCGCTGCATGGCCGGGGTAGGGGCCACCCGCGGCCGGCACAACGTGACCGCTGCGGCGGCGGCGGCCAGGAACCCGGCCAGCAGGCCCAGCAGCGACCAGTCCTCGCCGGGCCAGGCCAGGCCCATGCCCTCGCCGACCCAGAAGGTGCCGAAGGCGCACAGCAGCACGCCGACAGTGAACTTCAACGTGTTCTCGGGCACCATGGACACCGGGCGGTGCAGGACGAGGCCCAGCGCCACCACTACCAGCAGGGCCGCGGCTGCGCCCAGGGTGGCCGGCAACAGGAGCCCGCCGCCAGCCGCGCCCATCGCGACGACGATGAACACGACCTCGATCCCCTCGATCATTGTGATGTTGAATGCGGTGCGGACGGCCACGCGGTCCCAGCCCGCGCCGATGCCGCCGATGCCGCGCAGGGAGGCGGTCTCCTTGGCATAGGCCGCGTCCTCGTCATGCAGGGCGATCACCCCGGCCGAGCGCAGCACCGCCTTGCGCAGCCAGCGCATGCCGAACAGCAGGGTCAGCGTGCCGATGCCGGCTCGCACGAGGTCGAGCGGAATGCGCGTAAGCACGGGCCCGAGCACCAGGATGATGGCCGCCAGCACCAGCAGGGCCAGGCCGGTCCCGCCCAACGCGCCGCGCCAGCCGCGCACTGCGCCGACGGCCAAAACGATGGTGAGCGCCTCCACGAACTCGACGAGCGACGCGAGGAACGCAGCCAGGACCGTCGGCCCGGCATGTGCCCAGTCAGCGCCCATGGCGAGGCCCCCATGATCCGCTGGCTGCTGTCCTCACGGCTCGGCTTCCTCGCGCTTCAGCAGGGCGTCGTCGATCTGGACCAGCAGGCGCGGGAAATCCACGGGCTTGGGGTGATAGTCGTCGCAGCCGGCGTCGAGCGCCTTGGCGCGATCCCCGGCCATCGCGTGCGCCGTCAGGGCAATGATGGGCACCGCGGCAGCGCCCTCGTCGGCGCCGGCCCGCAAGGTGCGCGCGACGGTCCAGCCGTCCATCACCGGCAGGTCCATGTCCAGCAGCACCACGTCGGGCTGCTCGTCCCGCACCTGGTCCAGCGCGCGCTGGCCGTCATGCGCCAGCACGACCTCGAAGCCGCGGCGGCGCAGCCGGCGCGACAGGAAGTCCCATAGCTCTTCGTGGTCCTCGACCAGCAACACCTTCGTCACGCCTGCCTGCCTCCTATGGTGGACGCCGCACAGCGATGTAGGGGCTGTTTCCGGCAATTGCATCTAAACGCCTGGCGGACCGTTCTGTCCCCCAGCATCGCCCGGAAGACCCCACATGAGTTCAGCCATCTCAGACCAGCCTGCCCCCGACGCTGCGCCCGCCGCGGCAATAGGGGTGTCTCTGCTCATGCCGGGCCGGGGGTTGGCGGCACTGAACGCGGCGGCGGTCGTGGTGGCGGCGCTTTATTTCGGGCGGGACCTGCTGGTGCCACTGGTGCTGGCGGTGCTGCTGGCCTTCGTGCTGGCACCGCTGGTGACGCTGCTGCAGCGTGCCCGCATCGGCAAGGTGCCAGCGGTAATAGTGACGGTCGCGCTGGCGTTCTCCGTCATCCTCGGCATTGGAACCGTGGTCGGCCGTCAGGCGACTTCTCTGGCGGAGGGCTTCCCGGCCTACCAGGCGACGATACAGGAGAAGGTGAAGTCGGTCACGGTCGGGGCCGAGGTGATCGGGCGGCTGACCGGGTCGCTGCAATCCATGCTGAGTGGCCAGGTGGAAGCGCCATCCGTGCCCTATGCCGCCCCGGCGTCTGGCCCCGTTGCTGCTGAGCCACCTGCCGCCGCGCCGTCCGCCCCGGTGCTCGTGCCGGCTACACCCGCTGCCGGAGGCGGGACGGGCGTGGCCTCGACGTTCGGGATCGTGCGGACCGTCGCCGGGCCGGTGTTCGGCCCGCTGGCGACAATGGGCGTGGTGGTCGTGTTCCTGCTGTTCGTGCTGCTGAACCGCGAGGACCTGCGGGACCGCCTGGTGCGTCTGGTCGGGCGCCAGGACCTGCACCGCACCATCCTCGCCATGAACGACGCGGCCCGGCGCTTGTCGCGCTACTTCCTGTTCCAGTTGTCGCTCAACGTGTCGTTCGGCCTGTTCATTGGGATGGGCCTGTGGGCCATCGGGCTGCCCAACCCGGTGCTGTGGGGCATCGTCGCGGCGCTGATGCGCTTCGTGCCGTATATCGGCAGCGTCATCGCCCTGGTGCTGCCGTTCATGCTGGCGCTGGCGGCGGCGCCGGGCTGGTCGCTGGCGCTGATGGTGCTGGGATTGTTCATCCTGGCCGACCTGCTGATGGGCCAGGTGATCGAGCCGCTGCTGTATGGTCACAGCACCGGGCTGTCGCCCATCGCGGTGATCCTGTCCACGGCGTTTTGGGTGTTCCTGTGGGGGCCGGTGGGGCTGCTGATCTCCACGCCGTTGACGGTGTGCCTGGTCGTGGCCGGCCGTTACGTGGCGCCGTTGTCGTTCCTGGAGGTGATGCTGAGCGACAGCCCACCGCTGACCCCGCCTGAAACATTTTACCAGCGCGCACTGGAGGGCAATGCGGTTGAGCTGGCGGCGCAGGCGGAGCGTCTGACTGCGCCGCCGCCGACCGGCCGCCGCGCCCGGCGTGCCAAGGCCACCAGCCCGGCGCCGTCCGGGCAGGGTGCGTTGGCCGAGTATTACGACCGCGTCGCCCTGCGCGGCCTGGCACTGGCGCAGGCGGACCTGTCCCGGGACGCCCTGGCCTTCGAACGCCTTGAGGCCATCCACGTGCAGATCGAGCGCCTGCTGTCGCAGATGGCCCGGCAGGTGGGCAGCCCGCCGGATGCCTTGCCGCCGCCAGCCTGGCAGGCGGAGGGCGCCGTGGTCTGCATCCCGGCCCGCGGCCAGTTGGACGACCTGGCGGCGACGATGGCGATGCAGGTACTACAGGGCGCCGGGTTCGGGGCGCGGCAGGAAAGCAACCTAGTGCTGGGCGCGGGCCATGCGGCGACCGTGGATTTGGGGGCGGTCCGGCTGTGCTGCCTGTCGGTACTGGACCAGGGCAGCAGCCCGTCCGGCCTACAATACCTGTTGCGCCGCATCCAGCGCCGGATGCCGGGCGCAGTCGTCGTGGTCGGGCTGTGGCATGCGGAAGGGAATAGCGCGCTGCTTGCGGCGCTGCGGGCGGAGGGCAGCGCGGAGACCATCGTGCTATCGCTGGGCGAGTTGGTCGCGCTGGCCCGGGCGGTATCGGCGCGGGAGCCTGTGGTGGCGGTGCCGGCCTGACGAAAGGCCCGACCCCAGGCGCTTCGCCGAGGTAGGGCGGAAAAGCGCTAGCGCTTGCCACTGCGGGCCTGTGTTGCATGGTGGCAGAGCGCGCCGACGCTATTTCACTCTATGTGCATGGGCAGTTTTCCGGGTCCGGCGGACCACGGGGAACGCCGCCGCGCGCCCCGCGTAGTACGACCTCTGGCTCCGGAAACCCTTGAACGATGGACGCAACCCCCACGACGGACCGCCGCCCGCACTACCTGTTGGCCAGCTTGCCCAGCAGCAGCGGCCTCGGCTTGCTGGCTGGGGTGCTGTTGGCGGTCGGCGTCGCTGCCACGGCGTGGTCACTGGTGACCGTTCAAACGGCCCGTACGGAGGTAGCAGCGCAGAACCGGGCCCTGGTTGCGGCAGAGCGGGTATTGTCCACCCTGAAGGACCTGGAAACCGGGGAACGCGGTTACGCCCTGACCGGGGCGGAGTCCTACCTCGAACCCTATGAGGCCGCACGGGCCAGCCTGGACGGGGAGCTGGCAACACTGGTCGGGAGCGATCGCGACAGCGACTTGATCCGGCAGGTGCAGGTCAAGCGGGACTTCGCCCGCCAGGTCATCGAAACGCGCCGGGCGAGCGGGCTGGATGCCGCGGTTGCGTTGGTTCTGACCGGGGTGGACAAAGCGTCCATGGACCGCGTCCGCCGGACGGTCGCTGGGCTGCAGGAAACGTCCCGCATCCGTCTTGCCAGGTGGGAGCGCGACCAGTCCGGGATGGAACTGCTGCGGCAGGTGCTTGCGGTTGTCTCGACGTTGGCGGCCTTCGCCGTGATGAGCTTGCTGCTGCTGCGCCGGCGCCGGGCGGAGCGTGCCAGCATGGCCCTGCTGGCCAGCGTCATGGACAACGCGCCAGTGGGTCTGGGCTTCCTGGACGGTGGTCTACGTGTGCAGCATATGAACCGTGCCCTGTCCGACATGAGCGAGCGGGCACTGGATGCAGACGTGGGCCGCAGCTTGTGGGAGGTGCTGCCCGACACCCGAGAAACCCTGGAATCGCGGTTGCAGGAGGTGCTCAGCCGCGGCCGCACCATCACCCAAGTCGAGGTCGCTACCAAAAGTCGGGTGAATCCGACCCAGACCCGGACGTTCCAGTTCGGGTTCTTCCCGTTGCCGTCGGTTGGAGGCGGCCTGGCCGGTGCTGGGCTGGTCGTGACCGACGTTACATATCGCAAGCGCGCCGAGCGGCGTTTGAAAGAAAGCGAGGAACGCTACCGCACGCTGATTGAGACCACCGCCAGCATTGTCTGGACTACGACGGCCGCCGGAGAGCTAACACCGCCGCAGGTAAGCTGGACCGCCTTCACCGGGCAGCCCCAGGCCGAGTATGCCGGCACGGGTTGGCTGCAGGCCGTGCATCCCGAAGATCGCGGCCCCACCCTGAACGCCTGGCACGAGGCAGTGGCCGGCCTGACGACGTATTCAGTGGAACATCGCCTGCGCCGTGCCGATGGAGAGTGGCGCACGATGTCGGTCCGCGGCGTGCCGATCCTGGACGACGGTGCCGTGCGGGAGTGGGTCGGCATCCATGTGGACATCACCGCCCGCAAGCAGGCCGAAGAGGAACTGAGCGCCGCCAAGGACGCCGCCGAGGCCGCCAACCGCGCGAAAAGCCAATTCCTGGCCAACATGAGCCACGAGCTGCGTACCCCCTTATCCGCCGTCATCGGCTACAGCGAGATGCTGGAGGAGGAGATGGAGGATGGCGGCGACGAGGGACTGCTGGGCGACGTTCGCAAGATACAGTCCAACGCCCGCCACCTACTGAGCCTGATCAACGACGTGCTGGACCTGTCGAAGATCGAGGCCGACCGCATGACCACCTACGCCGAGGACATCGACGTACATGCGCTAGCCGAGGATGTCGCGGGGACCGTGGGCAACCTGGTGGAGCAGAAGGGCAACAAGCTCGTGATGGACTTGGCGTCCGACCTCGGCGTCATGCGCAGCGACCAGACCAAGCTGCGCCAATGCCTGTTCAACCTGGTCAGCAACGCCGCCAAGTTCACTGAAAACGGCCGCATCACGTTGCGGGTGCGGCGCGACGGGGACTGGGTGGAGTTCGGCGTGGCCGACACCGGCATCGGCATGACGCCAGAGCAGTTGGCCGGGCTGTTCGAGCGGTTCGCGCAGGCCGACGTTTCCACGACCCGGCGCTTCGGCGGCACTGGGCTGGGCCTCGCGATCACCCGCGCCTTCTGCCGCCTGCTGGGTGGGGACGTGACGGTGGAGAGCACCTATGGCGCGGGCTCCACCTTCACGATGCGCGTGCCCGCGGTCATGCCGGAGCAGGCGGAGGAAGACGAGAACCAGGCTGCGCCGTCGGTGCAACAAGACAAGCACCTTGTGCTGGTCGTGGACGACGATGCGGCGCAACGCGACTTGCTGACCCGTTTCCTGGAGCGGGAAGGCTTTGCCGTCCGCTCCGCACCGGACGGCCGGGCCGGAATCGAACTCGCCCGCAGCTTGAAACCCCGCGCCATCCTGCTGGACGTGATGATGCCGCAGATGGATGGATGGTCGGTGTTGACCACGCTTAAGGCCGATCCGGTGCTGGAGCTGATTCCGGTTGTCATGGTGACGTTCGTGAACGAGCCGGCGCTCAGCGCCTCGCTGGGAGCAGCCGACACGGTGCTGAAGCCGGTCGAATGGACGCAATTGAAGGGCGTCATGGAGCGGTTCCGTGGAGATGCCGGGGATATCCTGGTGGTGGACGACGATCCCGATGCACGCGCCCGGCTGCGCCAGGTGCTGACCCGCAATGGCTGGACCGTGGCGGAGGCGGCCAATGGCCAGGAGGCGCTGGACCAGGTGCTGCATGCGCCGCCGCAGCTTATCCTGCTGGACCTGACGATGCCGGTGATGGACGGCTTCACCTTCCTGCACGAGCTGCGCGACCGGCCGGGCTGCCGTCATATCCCGGTCGTGGTGTTGACCGCGCGCGACCTGGACGCTGGCGAGCGCCGGCGCCTGGGGGGCGCGGACCGCGTGTTGAGCAAGGGCGGCACGGACCTGCGCCAGCTCGCCGGAGAGTTGCGCGGGTTGGCGCCGCACCAAGCCGTAGATGAAGCTGGGCAGAGCCTGACAGATGGTACCCCAGCCCCAATTTCAGAGAACAATCAGGCCGCGATGAGGACTCCATGATGCGTGTGTTGCTGGTCGAAGATCACGAGGAAATCTGGGACTTCCTGTCGCGGCGGTTGAAGCGCCGGGGCTTTGAGGTGACGGTTGCGACCGATGGGCAGGCCGGGGTGGACCGGGCACGGGCGGATTTGCCGGATATCGTGCTGCTGGACATGAACCTGCCGGTGCTGGACGGCTGGTCGGCTGCTCGGCTGCTGAAGGGGGACCCGGCGACGGCGGGGATTCCGATCATCGCGCTGACGGCGCATGCGATGGCCGGCGACCGGGAGAAGACGGTTGCGGCGGGGTGCAATGATTATCACCCCAAGCCTGTGGATTTTTCCAAGCTGCTGCAGCAGATCGAAGCGTTGGCGCCAGGGGCTGTTGCTCGGGCGTGACGATGAGCTGCTTCTCCCTCTCCCTCCGGGAGAGGGTTGGGGTGAGGGAAGCCGCAACGGCGTAGCTTCGACTGCTTGCGGAGCGGACTAGCGCCAGGTGATTAGGGCGTTGTCCGTGCGGCTTCCCTCACCCCAACCCTCTCCCGGAGGGAGAGGGAGCAGGCAGCCCTGCCTACTCCGCGGCCGCTCGCAGTAGCTCCGCGTCCTGCTTCGCGGCGGCCTGTTCCAACTGCGCCTCGTGCGGCAAGGACAGCGCAACCAGCATTGCGAGGAATACCGTAGCGGCCACCGCCAATAGCCCCACAGTGTAGGACCCCGTCGCATCTTTCATCTTGCCCATTACGAATGGCCCGGCGAAGCCGGACAAGTTGCCGATGGAGTTGATGATCGCGATCCCGCCCGCTGCCGCCGTGCCGCTCAGGAAGGTGGTTGGCAGCGTCCAGAACACCGGCAGGACCGCGAATATCCCGAAGCCCGCGATGGTGAATGCGATCATCTTGCCGGTCGGGTCGTCAATCAGCGTGGATGCAACGATCCCGGCGCCGGCCACCAGCGCGGCCAGCGCAGTATGCTCCCGCCGCTCCCCCGTACGATCGGAGTGCCGGCCCCAGTAGACCATTCCCACAACGCCTGCGACGTATGGGATGGCGGCGACCACACCGGTCCAGCCGAAGCTCAGCCCGAAGTCTTTTACGATCTGCGGCAGGAAGAAGCTCAGGCTGTAGTTGGACGCGACGGCGCCGAAGTAGACGAAGGCCAAAAGCAGCACCCGCGTGTCGCCCAATGCTTGCAGGACCGAGAAGTGCTTGGCAGCGGTCCGCACCTCGTGCTCGTCCTTCAACCGGCGGGCCAGCCAGGTCCGCCCCTCCAGCGGCAGCCACTGGGCGTCGGCGGGGCGGTCCGTCAAATAGAAGAACACCACGACCGATAGCAGCAGCGCCGGCGCCGATTCAATGATGAACAGCCACTGCCAGCCCGACAGCCCCGTGACCCCATCGAGGTTGAGCAGCCAGCCTGAGATGGGGGAACCGATCACGCTGCTCAGCGGGATCGCCGCCATGAAGTAACCGATGATCCGCCCTCGATACATGGACGGGAACCATGTCGTCAGATAGAAGATGATGCCTGGGAAGAACCCCGCCTCGGCAATGCCGAGCAGGACGCGGATGGCGTAGAAAACGCTCGTCGTGGAGAAACCCGTGGCTGCCGAGATGTGCGGGATGAACGCCATCAAGCCGGACAGCAATCCCCAGGAGAACATGATGCGGGCAATCCACTTCCGCGCGCCGAACCGTTCCAGGAACAGGTTGGACGGCACCTCGAACACGAAGTAGCTGAGGAAGAATACGCCGGCACCGATGCCGTAGGCGGTTTCAGTGAGGTTCAGGTCCTTTTTCATCGTCAGCCCGGCAAAGCCGACGTTCACGCGGTCGAGGTAGGCGACGAAGTAGCAGAGTATCAGGAACGGCACGAGCCGCGCGGTGACGCGGGCGATCGTGCGGGTTTCAAGGTCCATGGGCGGTTCCTCTCCAGGGATGGTCCACTTGTGCGGACGCGACGTTCAGCCCGATCGCCGGGCCGCTTGGCTGGAAGGAACACGGTTTCGCCATGGGGGCGCAAGCTAGATTCGTTTCTTGCTGTGGAGCCGAGGCAGATCAAGGGAGCAACGCTTCCTTCTCCCTCTCCCTCCGGGAGAGGGTCGGGGTGAAGGGGTCGTCGAGCGCAGCCCTTGCCCTTGCAGAACTGCGGCGCGGTGGCACCGGCGGTTCCCCGCTCCGCAGCCAAGACCCCCTCACCCCAACCCTCTCCCGGAGGGAGAGGGAGAAGGCGTTAGCCGTGGTGCTCCAGCGCCTGCACCAGTTCCGCCTTGCGCATCCGTGAGCGGCCGGCGATGCCGTGCTTTGCGGCGCGCTGCAGCAGCTCCGCCCGCGGCAGCCCGTCCAGCCGGGCATCTGCGGTCTTCGCGGCCACGTCCTTCGGCTGCGCCGAATGCTGATGCCCTGCCGCCGTGTCCGCCCGCTTCTTGGCGGTGGTGCGGGCGTATTCCTGTTCCGTCAGCGCCTCACGCGCCGCCTTCGGCAGGTAACGTTCGCCGGTATCGCCGCTCTTGGCGCCGGACTTGGTGCCCCACTCCTCATGCGTCCATTCGGCCAAGTGGTTGTGCGGGTCCTTGCCGCCCTTGTAGCCGCCGCCCTCCGCCTTGTAGCGCTGCACGGCCATCTGCGCCTTGCGAGCGGACCATTCACCGGCGTGGCCACCCTTGTCGCCGGCCGTAACCTCCGCCTTGATGCGGTCCCATAACGCCGGGTCGGTGCGCTGCGCAGTTGTTGCCATGTTGGTTCTCCTGCGCCGGGCAACGCCATGTCGCGAGGTGGGTTGCGCACCGGGCCGGGGCGGCGTGTGATGCCCGGCATGACCATCCTCGTCACCGGCGCCGCCGGCTTCGTCGGCCTGAACGTCGTCGAGCACCTGTTGCGCGCCGGGCGGTCGGTTGCCGGGCTGGACCGCATAGATTTGCCGCCCCGCGCGCGCCGGCTGTTCCCGTCGCTGCCCGGCAGGCTCACTTGGACCAGCGGCAGCGTGCAGTCTGCGTCAGACCTGTCCCAGGCGCTCACGGCCGCCCCGGTGCAGGCGGTGATCCACTGCGCCGTGATCACCGCCGGCACCGAACGCGAGCGGCGGGACCCCGAGGGCATCGTCGCCACCAACGTCGGCGGCGCCACCGCCACCCTGGCCGCCGCGGCCCGGCACGGCGTGGGACGCTTCATCTATCCCAGCTCCGTCGCGGTGTATGGGACCGCAGCCCGCGGCGTGCCGCTGGTGCGGGAGGACGAGGTGCCGCCCCACCCCGTCATGCTGTATGGCCTGACCAAGCTTGCCTGCGAAACCCTGTTGCCGCGGGTGGCGGAGGTGGGCGGCATCGGCTTCGCCGCCGCCCGCCTGGCCAGCGTCTATGGCCCCTGGGAGTATGCCACCGGCGCCCGCGACACCCTGTCGCCGATGCTTTCCGCCCTGCAGCACGCCCGTGCCGGGACGGAGGCGGTGCTGGGTCCCCCTGGCCTGGGCGACTTCATTTATGCCCGGGACGCCGCGGCCGGGCTGGTGGCCCTGGCGGACGCCCCGGCGCCAAGGCAGACGATATACAACCTGGGCAGCGGTGAGGTCGCATCCGCCGCCCGCTGGTGCCGGGCCTTGGCGGCGCTCGTGCCGGGCTTTCGCTGGCGCTTGGCCGCGGAGGAGGAAATGCCGAACACCATAAGCCACGTTGCCTGGGACCGCGGGGCGTTGGACGTTGCACGCCTGGGCGCCGATGCTGGCTGGGCGCCGCGGGTCACGATGGAACAGGCGGCGGCGGACTACCTGGCCTGGGATGGAGAGGACACGGGGGCAGCAAGGGAATAGCGCCTTGGCGTTGCCGGGCTGCTGTGGCAGTCAGATGACCGTAACGCCGCCTAGGAGCTGCACCCTTGTCCCTTAAATTGACTGCGCCCCTCGCGGCCGTCCTCGCCCTATCTGCCTGCGCCCCGATGCCGGCCGCTCTGCAAGCCAACGACCCCCGCAACGATGGCATCGCCAAGGTCTGCACCCCCACCAACCCCGATACGAGCAAGCCCGGCCCCTATACCGCCGCCATCGCCATGTCCAACGACGGCTGGTGCGGCGTGTCCGCGGTGGACCGGAGCGGCAAGCCGTTCAGCTACATCCTTGTCCGCGTCCGGCCGAGCCATGGCCGCGTGTTCAACCAGGAGGTCGCCAATGTCCGCCGCATCGAATACACGCCGGACAGCGGCTATACCGGCGCGGACAGCTTCACGGTGGCGCTACACTCCAGCCAGGCCGGCGCGGAGGACGTTCCACTGGCCGTGTCGGTGAACGTGGAGCGGGGCAACGGCCCAGCCGCCGCCCCAGCCACTCCGGCAGCCCGGCCGGAAACAGCGCCCACCACCAGGCGCAGCAGCACGCGGCGGTCCAGCTCCTCTTCGTCTCAGTAGGACGTCCTGGCGCCAGCGGCTTCGCAGCGAGGTAAGCTGCGCGGCGGTAGGACGGAAGCCGGCGACGCTGGACTTCAATACGGCGGCTGCGGTGCCGACGGGGGCGCTGACGGCGTGGCCGGGCATCGTTGGGCAGGGCGTGAACCGGACTGGGCGGGTTAAGGGGAAGATTGTTTTGACCGTGGGTTGAGGGCAGGAGTCAGCCGCGTCGCAACAGCCGCAAGCGGCAACGACACCGTCGTGTCCGAGCACCTGCTCCGGGCTGCCTTCGCCGTCATGGCCCGAGTCGGGGCGGCATTTGCCGATGACAGGCCGCTTCGCGGTCGGTTCCCTCCGGGGGATCGCCTTGCGATGGCGGTGACGCCGAAGCCAGCCGCGACCTGTGCTGCAGCTTTGCGGCCTGGCATCGGCAAGCGCCGCCAGCCGCACGGCTCTGGCCTGGGCACGCGGCGCTGGCCGGTGGAGCGCGCCAACGCCTGGCTGCTGGAGAAAAACCCCTCGGCTTGATGCTATGGCGAATTCGGAGTTTGCCGTTTATTTACGGCGTCACTGGCCCCGTGGACCCCGCTTCAATTGCATCGAGAACGGGTCTCCTCAGGTCGCCGGCGCGGGTCCTGACGGGTCGGGCGAATTCGCCAACGGTATTCGCTGCACCCGCACCCCCCAGCTCACGATGAACTACTTTACGTCGGCGATCTGATCGCATCCAGAGGCTAACACCTGCGACATGGCAGAGCATTAGCCCGGTGAGCCAGACCAGAAACAATGCGCCCAAGTAGTAACTTAGCACTTCGAACATGGTCACCGCGCCATTCAGCTCCGGGACCGCACCGAGTAAAAGGGCAGATATCCACGACGTGAACGACACCGCCGCAATCAAAGCGCACAGCACGCGAGTGCCATGCTGACGCCGCTCAAACAATGGCTGCCCGACTCTCGCCTGTACGAGTGGAAGGGCAAGCTTGTGCAGCACGATCGCATTCAAGGTCAGCACTGTGACGATCAGCAACTTGGCCCAGAGCTTCTCATTGACGAGTGTTTCCGGCGCCCGGACGGCATTGTCCCACACCAGCATGATGCCGCTGCACCAGAGCATCGCCAATCCCACCGCCACGGCCGTCGACAAGTCCTGCATCTGAGCCGCCGCACGCGCAGACAGGCGCCCGAACAGGAGCCGCGTCACGGCAATCCAATCCGCTAATAGAGCCGCACCAAGGCCGATGGCGAGCGCCGTGAGATGAAGGATAAGCAGAAGGGAATGGAGTTGGACAACCACGATATATTCCTGGACAGCGGCTCTTGCGCAAAAGGGAACGGAACGGACCAGCTGTCTCGCGAGGGTGAGGCTGCGGGCAGGCCGTCACCATGCTCCACCGGAGCACCGCCGAAGCTGTAGCTTACGAAAATTGAAGCTGATTGCTGCAATGGCTCTTAGCTTTCAGCAGAACGGGGCTGAAGCGGACTTGCGACCATACTCTTGCGGCGATGAGGGCCGTAACCCAAAAACTTACGCCTAGACGGTTCCAGGCGAACAGGATGGTGAAAGGCACACTGGTGCCGAAGAGGCATCCGTACCAGAACGTGTCGAAGCGATTCACGTTGACTGGTTTCCGCTCCGGCTGTTCCGACATATTCTGCTATTTCCACTCGGTGCGCAGAAAGACATTGTAGGACGTTTGAAGTCGTTGCACGTCAGCAAGTGTCATGCTCAGCAGATGGCCTTGCGTGGCTCGCTGCACGCATCGCTTTCGGTGCAAGCAGGCCGCGATCTGTTTGGGCTTTCGTGCTGCGCCGCATTAACGCCGACACACCATTATGGAATGAGCGGGGAAGCACGCCGTTGATGGCGGGGGATGTGGGGCCGGTGCTGGGTCCACCAGGCGCAATGCCCGGACGGCCAGCGCCATCAAGCGTTTCCTGCACAACACCCAGGCCACGACCGCCATGGTTGAGAGGCATGTCGTCGCACTGGTTGGGGGTCCAGTTGCAGCGGATACAGTTGGCGAATTTGCCCGACCCGTCCGGACGCGCTTCGGCAAGCTGAGGAGACCCGTCCGCGATGCCGGTGAACCAGGGTTCCAAGATCGGTGACGCCTTGAACAAACGACAAGCTCTGAATTCGCCAACGGTGTCAGCCGCTGGACGCCGCGACAGTGCAGATGCCGGTGAGCTCGGGTTAGGCTGCCCGCCCCAACCACCTCAAAACCCCCTCCCCTACCGCCCGCCCCGTACTGAACGCCCCCTGCAACAGATACCCCCCAGTCGGCGCCTCCCAGTCCAGCATCTCCCCGCATACGAACACCCCAGCCCGCCGCCGCAGCATGAACCCGGCATCCACCTCCCCCAGCGCGACCCCGCCCGCCGTGGAGATCGCCCGGTCAAGCCCCCGCGTGCCCACCAGGCGCAGCGGCAAAGCCTTTACCCGGTCCGCCAACGCCCCTTCGCCGCCGGCCTCCCGCACCAGCCCCGCCGCCGCCGGCGACAGCCCGGCCCGGCGCAGGGCATTGGACAACGACACCCCCCGCCCGCCCAGCCGGGCCGCCAGCGCCGCCGCATCCAAATCCGGCCGCAGGTCCAGCAGCGCCACCGCCTCCCCCTCCGCCTCGACTGCCTCCCGCAGCACCCGGGACAGGGCATAGACCACCCCGCCCTCGATCCCGTCGGCGGTGAGGACCGCCTCCCCGGTGGCCACATCTCCGCGAAAGGTCAGGATCACCCGCTTCAACGGCGCCCCGGCGAACTGCTCCCGGAACACGGGGGACCATGGGTGCAGGAAGCCGCAATTGGCCGGGCGCAGCGGACGGACGGCGACGCCGGTTTCCTGCAGCGCCCCGACCCACCCGCCATCCGAGCCCAGCCGAGGCCAGGACGCCCCGCCCATCGCCAGCACCGTCGCGTCCGCCTGCACGGAGGCCGGCCCATCCGGCGTGTCGAAGCGCAGGGCGTCCCCGTCCCACCCCGTCCAGCGCCATCCCGTCCGCACCACGACACCCAAACGTGCTAGCCGTCCCAGCCAGGCCCGTAGCAGGGGCGTCGCCTTGAACGCCACCGGGAACACCCGTCCGCTGGAGCCGACGAACGTCTCCTGCCCTAGCCCGGCGCACCAGGCTCGCAGCGCCCCCGGCCCCCAAGCGTGCACCGCCGGGCCAATCACGTCGGCCGCCCCGGCATAGCGTCGCAGGAACCGCGGCAAAGGCTCGGTGTGCGTCAGGTTCAGCCCGCCGCGCCCAGCTATTTGCAGCTTGCGCCCGACGGAGGGCATGCGGTCGTAGATCGTGACAGCCACCCCGGCCTCCGCCAGCCGCTCCGCCGCCATGAGCCCGGCGGGACCGCCGCCGACGACGGCGACGGAGGGCGTCATGCCAGGGGAGCGCCGCTTCGGCGAGGCGCGTCAGTGCGGGGTGCGCCAGTGTGGAGCGGGCAGCGGCGCGGCGTGGCAAGCGCACCATGCCCGCCACTACCGCCCAAGTAGCCGGCCATAGGAGATGCGGCACCACGACGGTGATGGTGCCGGCAGCGGCGCGGAGGCAGCCGCTCATGCTGCGCTCGCGGTCCTGCTCTTCGTCCCAATGGATGACCACCTGGATGTTGCCACACACGGCGTGCGGGAGCTTGGCCTGGCATGGCGCTAGTCCTTGAACGGATCGGCTGGGGACGGCGACGCCCGCGAGTAGCCTGCAACGCAGTAGCCGCCACCCTGGTAGCGTTCGGACACCGGATTGCCGCTCACCTTTCCGCCGACCGTGTCCGCGAAGCTTTCTGCGCTGTCCGCAGGTGCCCAGGCGATGCGGCCGCGCTGGTCGTCGCGCCACCAGGTCATGCGCGGGTTGGCGGAGGCGCCCCAGATCACGGCATGGCCCACGTGCTCCGCCCGGATGCAGGCGGCCATCATGCTCGTCAGGTCGGCATAGGACAGCCAGGTCGCCAGCATCCGCGCGTCCACGGGCGCGGGGAAGGAGGAGCCGATGCGGACGTTGACGTTCTCCACCCCGTGCTTGTCCCAGTAGAGGCGTCCCATCAGCTCGCCGTAGGCCTTGGACAGCCCATAGAAGCTGTCCGGGCGGAAGGCGCAGGCGGCGTCCAGCACCGTCGTCCGCTCATGGAAGCCGATGCTGTGGTTGCTGCTGGCGAAGACGACGCGGGCGTGCTCGCGCCGGGCAGCCTCGTAGACGTGGTGGATGCCGCGTATGTTCGGGCCCAGCACCTCCTCGAACGGACGGTCCACGGAGATGCCGCCGAAATGCAGGATGGCGCCGCAGCCCTCGGCCAGGCGGAGCAGCGACACGCCGTCGTTCAGGTCGAGCGCGGTGAAGCTGGCGCCGGGCGGGAGATCGCCGGGGAACGGGGCGATGTCGGTCAGGCGCAGCTCGAAGCCCTGCGCGGCCAGGCCCGCCGTCAGCACACGGCCCAGCGCGCCGCTGGCGCCGGTCAGCAGGACGGGACGGGTCATGGGATGCTCCTTTTAAGTACGCGGGCACCATTTCGCAGGCTTGCAGCGGGGTCAACGGGGCGGCACGGTGCGGGCCATGCAGATCAATACGACCGGCCTAACCCTGGCGCGCGCCGCCGCCGACCTTGCCAACGGGCGCTATACCGCCCGTGCCCTGGTGGAGGCATGCCTAGAACGCATCCAGGACCCCGGCGGCGAGGGCAGGCGCACATTTATCAAGGTTTATGGCGATCAGGCGCGCAGCAGCGCCGATGCGATGGACCTGCTGCGCCGGGTCGGACGCACGCCTGGCCCTTATGCCGGGGTGCCGATCAGCCTCAAGGACCTGCTGGACGTGCGCGGCGAGGGGACGGCCGCCGGCAGCGTTGTCCTGTCCGATGCACCGCCGGCCGAGGCCCATGCGCCGGTCGTGCAGCGGATGCTGGCCGCGGGCTTCGTGCCGGTGGGGCGGACCAACATGACGGAGTTCGCCTTCTCCGGCATCGGGATCAACCCGCACTTTGGCACGCCTAAGGCGCCGTGGGAGCGTGCGGCAGGCCATGTGCCCGGCGGGAGCAGCAGCGGTGCCGCCGTGTCCGTCACGGACGGGATGTCGGTCGTGGCGCTGGGCACCGACACCGGCGGGTCCTGCCGTATCCCGGCGGCGTTCTGCGGCATCGTCGGCTACAAGCCCACGGCCCGGCGGGTGCCGGTGGAGGGGGCGTTGCCGCTGTCGCCGACGCTGGACAGCATCGGGCCGCTCGGCAACAGCGTTGCCTGCTGCGCCGCGGTGGACGCCGTCCTGGCGGGCGAGGCGGTGCGGCCCGTGGCGCCGATGGACTTGCGGGCGATGCGGCTGGCGGTGCCGGGCAACCTGGTGATGGACGGGGTGGACCCGGTGGTGGCGGAGACCTTCGGCCGGGCGCTGAGCCGGCTGTCCAGCCAGGGCGTGCGGGTGACGCACATGCCGTTCCCCGTGTTCAAGCAGATGGTGGACGCCAACGCCGCGGGCGGCTTCGCGGCGACGGAGGCCTATGCCTGGCACCGCCCCCTGCTGGCCCGCGGCGCCCCGCGGTATGACCAGCGCGTCCGTAGCCGGATCGAGCGCGGGGCGAACATGACCGGCGCCGAGCTGATTGCCCTGCAGGCCGCCCGGGTCAGGATCATCGCCGCGATGAATGAGGCGACGGCGCCGTTCGATGCGGTGGCGATGCCGACCTCGCCGATCGTGCCGCCGCTCATTGCGGATTTGGAGGACGACGAGGTGTTCACCCGCACCAATGCCCTGGTGCTGCGGAATACGTCGTTGGGCAACTTCTTGGACCGGTGCAGCATCAGCCTGCCGGCCAACCGTCCCGGTGAGGCGCCGGTCGGCTTCATGCTGATGGGCGAGACCGGCGGCGACGCCCGCCTGTTCGGCATCGCTGCCGCGGTGGAGGCGGCGCTGAAGGAGTGACGCAGGTGCTGGCGGGCATGGCTGACGCTGGTGACGCAGTCGTTGCGGGCTGTTCTGGCGGCGTGGCGAACCAGTGCGTTATGGACTGCCCTCGTTCCCTTTCCCTCCGGGAGAGGGTTAGGGTGAGGGGGTCTTGGCTGCGGAGTTGGGTGCCGCGAGGGCCATGGGGACTGGGTTATTTCGGGCCGGGGCCAGTGCTTGCCCGCCCCCTCACCCCGACCCTCTCCCGGAGGGAGAGGGAGAAGGATGCGGCGTTCCGGCAGCGCGGGGTGCTTGTGTGCGCCTTGCTGCTGTTGGCCGCCTTGCCTGGCCGGGCGCAAACGGCGCCGCAGAGCCTGCTCGACGCCATCATCGCCCGGGGCGCCGTGCGTGTTGGCATGACCGGCGACTACCGTCCTTTCTCGATCAAGGATGGCGCTGGCGCCTTTACCGGCCTGGACGTGGACATGGCGGAAAGCCTGGCGCGCGGCCTCGGCGTCAAGCTGGAGATCGTGCCGACCGCCTGGCCCACCCTGATGGCCGACCTGCACGACGGGAAGTATGACATCGGTATGGGCGGCATCACCGTCACCCTGGACCGGGCCAAGAGCGCGATGTTCTCCGCCCCCGTCATGCGGACCGGCAAGACGCCCATTGCGCTCTGCACCAACCAGGCCCGGTTCGGCACGCTGGCCGACATCGACAAGCCGGGCACCCGCGTCATCATCAATCCCGGCGGCACCAATGAGCGCTTTGCCCGGGCCAACGTGCATCAGGCGGAGATCGTGGTGTTTCCCAACAATGCCGCCATCTTCGACGAGTTGGTGGCCGGGCGCGCCGACGTGATGGTGACCGATGCCGTCGAGACCCGGCTGCAAGCCCGCCTGCACCCCGAGCTGTGTGCGGTGCATCCGGACCAGCCCTTTGACTTTTCGGAGCTGGCCTACCTGCTGCCGCGCGACCCGGCGTTGAAGGCTTGGGTGGACCAGTGGCTGCACATCAGCGCGGAAACGGGGGAGCAGGCGCGGATCACGGCGAAGTGGCTGAATTAAAGCCGCCCGCCGTCGCCCTTGCCCTGCAAGGTGGCGGCACGCACGGCGCCTTTACCTGGGGCGTGCTGGACCGGCTGCTGCAGGAGGTCGCCGCCGGGCGCTTGCGGTTTTCCGCCATCAGCGGCACGAGCGCTGGAGGGTTCAATGCGGCGCTGACGGTGAGCGGACTGGTCCTTGGCGGCCCGGACTTGGCCCGGCGCAAGCTGGCGGCGTTCTGGACCAACCTGGTCCGGCGGGGACTGCTGGCCGGCAACGCCCTGATCTTCGGCGAGCCCAGCCCGTTTGGCGGCTTCAACCTGGACTGGTCGCCGGCCGCCATCGCGGCGGAGGCCGTGGGGTTGGTGATCTCGCCCTACACCAACCCGTTCTACACCGACGCGCTGGCGCCGCTGGTCGAGCAGGCGTTTTCCGCCGCGGACTTGGCGGCGCTGAACGACGCCGCGGGGCCGCGCTTGTTCGTGACGGCGACGGATGTGGCCAGCAACACCCGCGCCATCTTCACCCAGCCCGGGCTGTCCACCGCCGCCCTGCGCGCCTCCGCCTGCCTGCCGAGCGAATTCAAGGCGGTGACGATTGACGGCACGGCCTATTGGGACGGCGGCTACCTGGGCAATCCGGCTCTGTCGCCGCTGATTACCCATGCGCAGGATCTGCTGCTGGTGCTGGTCAACCCGGTCCGGCGCACGGACGCTCCGCCGCGGGGCGCCCGGGGCATCCTGAGCCGACTGAACGAGGTGACGTTCAATGCCTCGGTCGTGCTGGAGGTGAACGCCATCCAGGCAGTCAATTGCTTGCTGGCGGAGCTGGAGGCGGCGGGGACGCCGTATGACGGCCGTTACAAGCCCATACGCTTCCATACCGTGCGCAACGATGCGTTCGAGGCGTTGCTGGGCTTCGTGTCGAAGAGCAGCACGTCGGCGGCGCTGCTGTCAGCCTTGTTCGACGCCGGATACCGGGCGGCGGAGGACTGGGTGGGGGCGCATCTTACCGACGTGGGGGTGCGGTCGTCGTTTGACGTGAAGGCGGAGCTGATGGACCGGGTGCTGAGCGGCAAAGCGGGTTGAAACGGCTTCGCACGGGTGATTCCACTCCGTCTTTGCAACGCTGACTGGGACCTGATCCCGACTGTCTGGCTAGGCCTCAGGCTCCGGCCACTCGGCCGTCCCAACATCCAGCGCATCGGCGCATTGCGCCAGCCATGCCCGCACTCCTGCCGGCCCGCCGAACACGTCCGGCACCCGTAGCCCGGCGCCGTCGAGCGCCCGCGCCGCCCGCATCCCGTCCTCATCTGTCACGTCGTCGCCGATGAACACCGGCTGCCGCCCGGCGAACGGCGCTTCCTGCATCAGGGCCTCGACCGCGCTGCCCTTGTCCACCCCGCGCGGACGCACTTCCCAGGCCATGGATGCCTCCATGAGGCCGAAGCGCCCGGCTTCCGGTGCAATCAGCGCCAGGGCGGCCTTGTGCAGCAGCGGGCCCATGTCGGGCACTGCCCGGTAGTGGAAGACGAAGCCGCGCTGCTTTTGCTCCAGCAGCGTGCCGGGGTGCGCCTCGACCAGGCGGGCCGCCTCCATCACCCACTCCACCGGCGGGTCCGGCAGCATGGCGCGCACGACGGGGGTGCCGGGCGCGTGGCGGATCGCGCCGCCGTGCTCGCCGGCGATGGCGTAGGGGACGCCGGGCAGCAGGGCGTCAATCTGCTCGATGGGCCGCCCGGTGACGACGGCGAGCGCGCCGCCGAGGTGGTTGCGTAGGCGCTGCAAGGTGTCGGCCAGGCCGTCCGGGACCCGCACGGCGTCCGGGGTTGGGGCGATGTCCAACAGGGTGCCATCCATGTCCAGCAGCAGCGCCGTGTTGCCGGGCGAAGGCAGCCCTAGCGGCATGCCACCACGCGGACGTCATAGATCGGGTGCTGCATCTGGTTCAGCGCCGGCGCGTTCGCCATCATCCAGCCGCGGAAGCCGGTTCCGGTGGGACGGCTGTCCTGAATGTCCAGGAATGCCGCGGAGTCGGCGGGCTGGTCCGGCGGCCGTACGAAGCAGCCGCGCACGGTGATGGTCAGGGAGCCTGATGTGCCGCTGGTTCCGGTCTTGATGTTCAGCGTGCTGGGCTGTGCGCGCACCTTGTCCAGCACTTTCAGTTCCGCCGTACCCCGGGGGAGCCATGTGCCGGGGTTGGCGGGCGCCTTGTCGGCTCCCTGCCCCCATGCAGGCGCTGCTGCCAGCAGCAGCACGGCGAGCGTCGGCCTCATGCGCGCCGGGCCAGCTTCGGGCTGCGCAAGCCGGCTACCAGGCCGGCCAGGATGTCGCGCATGGCTGCCTCGTCCACGCCCATCAGCAGGGCGTCCTCGAAGGCGTCCTGGAGGACCTGCTCGGCTTCGCGATGGTTTTCCTCCAGCGTGCGGAGCTTTTCGCGGCAGGACAGCGGGGCGCCGTCGGCGCCGGGCCAGGTGGTGGGCGTGGTCACTTTGGCGCGGCGTCCGGCGGGGCGGCTTGGCGGTCCAGCGATTTCTGCGTCGCTTCGGCCAGGCTGCCGACGTTGAAGATGAACTTGCCCAGCAGGTCTTCCAGGTTGGTGGCGGACTGGGTGATGCCGACCGTTTGGCCGTCGGTCAGCACTTTTTCCGATCCGCCGGGGGTCAGCGTCAGGAACGATCCGCCCAGCAGGCCGCCAGTGCTGATCGTGGCGCTGCTGTCGGTGGGCAGCTTGATGTCGTCCTGCAGGGTGAAGGTCAGGGTGGCCTGGAACGTGTGCGGGTCTATCGTGCTGCTGGTGACCGCGCCTACCTTGACGCCGGCGATCTTCACGTCGGCGCCGGGGCCGATGCTGCCCACGTTGTCGAACCGGGCCGTCAGCTGGGTGCCGGCCGAACCGCTGCGGCCGGTGTTGCCTGCGGCGTAGGCAACGAAGCCAGCCGCCGCCGCCAACACCGCCGCGCCTGCCGCCAGTTCGCCCACGCCGTGCCGCTTGCCTGCCATGCCGCTAGCTCCCCGGCGTCCAGGATTCGTAGTCGCCCGTCGCGGGCGAGCGGTGGCCGCCGCGGTAGTCGTGGCCGGGCGGACGGTAGCTCGCGGCGGTGCCGGTCAGGTTCTCCTGGTGCGGCTTCTGCCAGAACTTGCGGGCGCTGAGCGGGATCGGCTCGTCGGTCGTGTAGTGGAGCCAGGCGTGCCATTCCGGCGGGACCTTGGTGGCCTCCGGCTCCCCCTTGTACATCACCCAGCGACGGGAGCGCTTCCCGGCGCGGGCGCGCTTTTCCTCGTAGTAGAGATTGCCGGCTTCGTCGCTGCCGATGGAGCGGCCGTGAAGCCAGGTGAACAGCCGGGTGCCGATGGTCATGGCCGCTCATATAGGGAAGGCTGCGGCGGCGGTCCATCCTGGGGATGAGACGGGCCTGGAGGTGCAATGGGCCTGTGCGGTTGGGGGATGCCAGGGTGCGTGCTGTCCAGTGAGATAGGGGGACGCGCATTGCCGACAGTTTCCGCACGCACCTGGGCAGGTTTGCGCGGGTTGGCGTGTGCGGCGCTGCCGGGCGCGGGGGTGCTGGGTGGTCGCCTGTGGACGGGATGGTTGGAGTTTGGTCAGCTTCCGGGCGGCGCACGCCATCGGGCCTGGGCGTGGTGGCGCAGGACGGCGGCTGCGGCTTCGGCTGGGTCGTCTGGCAGGGTGGGGCCAGAGTGGACGGGGCTAGCAAGTACGGGGCCGGGCTGGGGGTGCGGAGTGGCGGCCAGCTCTGCCAAGGCGGCTGGTTCGCGCTGGTCCTGTTGAGGATCAGGGGCGGGCTGGGCGGTGGGATGGCCGTCTTGCGGCTCGGAGCCGGGGGGGTGGTCGGCGCTCCTTGTGGGGCTGCTTGGCGCGGCGGCGCGGGCGTTGAGTTCGGCGATGTCGGCGGGGGTGCGGCGCTTCCAGGGGCGGCTGCCCGGGAGGGCTGCTAGGCCGAGGTCGCGCAAGATGTCCTTGATGATGTCCTCGGCGGGGCGGCTTGCGATGTCGTCTTCGAGGTCGGGAGCGTCCATGCGCTCGCGGAAGTCGGCCAGGAGGA
>CAXTCI010000067.1:24151-25859 GCA_964242325.1 uncultured Acetobacteraceae bacterium | reverse complement strand
GGACACCCCAGACCTCGAAGACGACATCGCCAGCCGCCCCGCCGAAGACATCATCAAGGACATCCTGCGCGACCTTGGCCTAGCAGCCCTCCCCGGCAGCCGCCCCTGGAAGCGCCGCACCCCCGCCGACATCGTCGAACTCAACGCCCGCGCCGCCGCGCCAACCAGCCCCCACCAGCCCAGCCCCGGCCCCGGCCCACAAGACGGCCATCCCGCCGCTGCCCAGCCCGCCCCCGATCCCGCCGACCAGCACGCACCTGGCGCTCCCAAACCCGGCCCTCCCGCCGCACCCGCCCGAGCCCCCGTCCACCCCGGCCACACCCTGCCGAACGACCCGGCCGAAGCCGTCGCCTTCGTCCTGCACCAAACCGACCCTGCCAAAGTCCGATGGCGCCCGCCACCCGGAGACTGACCTACCCCTGCCGTTCCCGCCATGCAAACGAAGGCCAACCAGGCCCGCACGCACCGAGTCCGCCATCACCGGCGTACGCGAACCCGTGCAATCCCGCCTAGAACGGCGCCTCCGCCACATGCCACAGCACCCCAGACGGATCGAACAAGAACCCGACCTTCAACCCCCAAGGCTGCACCGCCGGCGCCCGCGGCTCCCTCACCCCGAACTCCGCCACCAGCCCCGCCAAATCCACCCCGCGCCACCAGGCGTCGGCATCCCGCACCATCAACTGCACCATCAGGTTCTCAGCCAACTCCTGGTTATAGAAATTCTGCAGCATAAAGCGGCATCCCCCCAGCTTGAGCATCGCCACATCCTCGCCGTCCCACGACAGCCGGAATCCCACAGCCTGGTAGAACCGCTTCGACACCGCGAAATCCCGCGCCGGCACGAACGGCCGCAGCGACAGAACCTGGTCCATGCACCCACCCCCATGCCAACCTGTCCGCCATGTTGAACCGGATCACCAACGGAATCGAGCGCATGCCAGGCCAAGCACCAGGACAAATCGCGCATGGCGGCAAGGCGGTTTACGGCGCCCCCCTAGGCATCCTGATGCTCGACGCCCGCTTCCCGCGCATCCCCGGCGACATGGGCCACGCCGGCACCTGGCCCTTCCCCGTCCTCTATCACGTCGTCCCCGGCGCCACCCCGGCCCGCGTAGTGCTGGAAGGCGCCGCCGGCCTGCTGCCCGCCTTCCTCGACGCCGCCGCCAACCTGGTCGCGCTGGGCGCCGAAGCCATCACCACCAACTGCGGCTTCCTCTCGCTGTTCCAGGCGGAGCTTGCCGCGCACGTCGCCGTACCCGTCGCCACCTCCGCCCTGATGCAGGTCCCCTGGGTGCAGGCAACGCTCCCGCCCGGCCGCCGCGTCGGAGTGGTGACGGTCTGCGCGCCCTCCCTAACCCCCGCCCACCTCCAAGCAGCCGGAGCGCCCCCAGACACCCCCATTGCCGGCACCGAGAACGGCCGCGAATTCCACCGCGTGCTGATCCGCGCCGAATCCACCGACATGGACCTAGCCCTGGCCCGGCAGGACGTCCTGGACGCCGGCCGCGCCCTGCTGCGCCGCCACCCCGAGGTCGGCGCAATCGTGCTGGAATGCACCAACATGCCGCCCTACGCCGCATCCCTGAGGTCGGCGCTCGGCCTGCCGGTTTACGACATCTACTCGATGGTGAGCTGGTTCCACGCCGGCCTGCGGCCCCGCGCCTGGAACTGGCCCGCCGGAGAATGACGCCCCGGAAAATGACGC
>CAXTCI010000067.1:22458-24051 GCA_964242325.1 uncultured Acetobacteraceae bacterium | reverse complement strand
AATGACGCCCCGGAAAATGACGCACCACGGCGCATGCAGGGCAGATCGGCCACACCTGCCGCGCGTCCAAACCAAATTCACGATTCCTGACTCGCACCGTCACAAAACCTTTGCAAATCTACTCACGACTTCGTGAGGCAATAGAGGCGGGCACAATGGAACGAGTTGCAGGAACGGGCTACCTGGCGCGCGTCGAGGCCAACAAGGTCGGCGTGCGCGCCGGCCCGGACGTCATCTACATCAGGCTATTCCGAGATTTCGCCGACGAGGGACAGCAGACCACTATGTTCGCTGAGCTATCGCCCGGCGAAGCCCTGGCCGTTCTCCGCGAGCTGCAGGCTTGCGTAAAGACCGCCCTGGCCACCACCACGCCGGTCTGACTGCGCCCGCGTGAATACGCCCGCCTAACTGGAATCGCCTAACTGGGCCTGCCTAACCCGAGCCCGCGTGACCGCGTTCGCGTAACTGGACCTATTCGACCAGGCCGGCATGACGGCGAGGGCCGCGCGCGATAGCGTCGGCCCGAACCAGGAGGCCGGCCATGACCGCAGCATACCCCACCGACACGCTTCGCACCTACGCGGGCGCCCTGCTGCAAGCCGCCGGCCTGGCGCCGGACCGAGCGGCAACCGTCGCCGACATCCTGGTCGAGGGCGACCTGCTGGGCCACGACACCCACGGCCTGGCGCAATTGCCGGGCTACCTCGGCGCCCTGGTCGCCGGAACGATGGCGTCGGCAGGCGACCCGTCAACCGTCGCCGACCGGGGCGCCGCCATCCTCTGGGACGGCAAACGCCTGCCAGGCCCATGGCTGGTCGTCCAGGCCATCGCCCTGGCGACCGGGCGCGCCCGCCAGCACGGCACCGCGACCGTCGTGATCCGCCGCAGCCACCACATCGCCTGCCTGGCCGCCTACCTGGAGCCGGTGGCGCGCCAGGGATTGGTGATGCTACTCGCCAGCTCCGACCCCTCGGTCGCCAGCGTCGCCCCGCACGGCGGGATGCGGGCACTGATGACGCCGAACCCCCTGGCCGCCGGCTTCCCCACCGGCGCCGACCCCGTGATGATGGACATCAGCACCAGCACCACCACCAACGGCCTGACCGGGCGCCTCCGCGCCGAGGGCCGGGTGCTGGACCATCCCTGGCTCGTGGACAACGCCGGCCAGCCCACCTGCGACCCGGCGGCGCTGTTCGCCGACCCGCCCGGCGCCATCCTGCCGCTGGGCGGCCTCGACGGAGGCCACAAGGGATACGCCCTGGGATTGCTGGTGGAGGCGCTGACCTCCGGCCTCGGCGGCTTCGGCCGCGCCGACCCGGCGGAGGGCTGGGGCGCCGCCGTATTCCTTCAAATCCTGGACCCCGCCGCCTTCGCCGGCACCGAAGCCTTCACAAGGCAAACCGCCTGGCTGGCCAACGCCGCCACGGCAACCCCGCCGCTGCCCGGCCGCGCCCCGGTGCGGCTGCCCGGCGCCCGCGGCCTGGCCTTGAAGCAGGAAGCATCGGCGCAAGGCATACGATTGCACCCGTCCATCCTCCCAGCCCTGGCGGCATGGGCAGACCGGCTGGGAGTCGCAGCGCCAGACTAGCCGTA
>CAXTCI010000067.1:10209-22358 GCA_964242325.1 uncultured Acetobacteraceae bacterium | reverse complement strand
CCTACCGGGTCTGGCACCGCACCAGCGGATAGGAAAAGTCCGCGCAGCCCGGAAAGGCGATCTCGTTTTCGCCCCGGCGCTGCACATGCAGCGTGTTCGGGTCCTCGCACCCAAAACCGGCCGCAGCGGTGGTACCCCCGCCGAGCAGCCCGGCCGGCGCCCCCGTTACCGCGAACCGGAAGTCGGTGCCGTTGCCCGAGGAACGGGCCGTCTCGATCTCGCGCTGGATCAGCGTCTGCTCGGTCAGGGTGGCGCGCATCACCAGGTCGCGGGTAAAGATAACGACGGGCTGCGACAGGCAAGCCTGCGGCGACATGCTGGCCGGCACCGGGAACAGCCCCCCGGTCCAGGTGCCGAACAGGTAGGCATGCGGCGGCTGCGCCGACGCCCCGGATTGGGCCTGGGCGGCAGGCAGGACCGCACCAAACAGCGCGAGCAGGGCAGCAAGGAACAGGGCAGGGCGGCGCATAGGGCGAGGTCCTCAAACTGGCGGACCAGCAAGCTAGCAGCCCCCGCCCCAAGGGTGAACCCAGCCCCGCCGCATGGGCAAAGGACCGCCCCAATCCCCGGTCCAAACAGGGAAACGGTTGGGTCAAGTACCACCGCAGTCCCCTCTCCCTTCAGGAGAGGGTGAGGGGGAGGGCAAGCACCATCTTTGCCCAATGCAGGGTTGAACCCAACAGCACCATGCGCTCCGCAATACAGCCAAAACCTTCCCCTCAATGGTAAGCCATCCCCCCACAACTCAAACCCAGCTGCTCCAAAACAGAAGCAGATTGTCCCATCCCGCCCTCCATGCCATCAAGTCGCCACCGAAACAGGAGACAACCGCCGATGCTCCGCCGCTTCTACGACCGCGTGCTGCGGCTGGCCGCAAGCCCCAGGGCGCCGCTGTGGCTGGCGCTCGTCAGCTTCGCCGAGAGCAGCTTCTTCCCTGTCCCTCCCGACGCCCTGCTGGTGCCGATGGCGCTGGCCCGCCCGGACCGCGCCTGGCGCCTGGCCGCCATCTGCACCGTAGCGAGTGTGCTGGGCGGCATGCTCGGCTACCTGATCGGCTACGCCTTCTACGACGCCGTGGCGCTGCCGCTGATCCACTTCTACCACCTAGAAACCAAGGCGGACGCCTTCGTCGCCGGCTTCCAGCAGTACGGGCTATGGATCATCCTCATCAAAGGGCTGACGCCGATCCCCTACAAGATCGTCACCATCACCTCCGGCCTGGCGCACTACGACTTCGCCCTGTTCGTCGCCGCCAGCGCCGTCACCCGCGGCGCCCGCTTCTTCATAGTGGCGGCGCTGCTCCGCCGCTTCGGCGAGCCTGTGCGCGAGTTCATCGAACGCCGCCTGACCCTGGTCACCTCGCTCACCGCGGCGGGGATCGTCGGCGGCGTCCTGCTGCTGCGCTTCGTATAGGCAAAACGCCTACACCCGCCCCTTCAGCCGCCACCACGCCATAATCGCCGCATCCACCGGCAGCGCCGGCACCTCCCGCATCCGCCACCACCACCGCCGCCGCACCGAGGCGGAAGCCGGCCGGCGTGGCGGCGGGCAGGGCAGGGCATTCAGCCCGGCCATCCGCAGCAGCATCAAGCAGCGCGGCAGATGATACCCGCTGGTCGCCGCATAGACCGTCACATCCCGCCCGCCCAGCAGCGCCGCGCAGGCCTGGACCGAACCGATGGTGTTGCGCCCCGTAGGCTCGATCTCGATGCGGTCCGCTGAAACGCCGTGCCGCCGCAGCAGCAAGGCCATGACCTCCGCCTCCGCCGGGCCATGGCGGCCGACGCCCCCGGTCGGCATGTAGCGCGCGCCGATCGTCTCCCCCAGGCGCACTGCCGCCGACACCCGGCTCAGCATCGCGCCGCTCGGCTCGCCATCGCGCTTCACCGCCGCGCCGAAGATGACGATGACCGAGGCTATGGCGGCGCCGCCAGCAGGATGCGGTTCACCGACACCAGCGCCTCATAGGTCGCGCGCCAGCCCCGCGCAAAGGCGTCCGCCCCGGTCCCGCGTCCCTGCATCTCGCTGGCCATGCCCCCCACCGAGCGCTCCCCGTCCACCAGCCGCAGCAGCGCCGGCGCCAATGGCGGCAACGCCAGCGGCACGCGCAGCCCATCGAACACGAAGGCCAGCGTGCCGTCCGGGCGTATGTTGCGCGCCAGCTCCGCCGCCGGCATCTCGCGCGCCACCGGGATCGCCTCCGGACGCATCGGGTCCGGAGGCGTCCGGGCTTCTTCGGCGCGGACGGCATAAACGACATGGGTGCTCATGTTGCCCGTCAGTCCCTCCGCCAGCGCCGCCCGCGCGCCTGGGTCCAGCGCGGCGACGCGGGCGCGCAGCCGCGGGTCCGGCAAATAGGCCGCGGGATCATACCGCAGCGGCTCCATCAGCGCCGTCGCCTGCAAGCCCGCGCCTTCCAGCAGCGCCAGCAGGTCCGGCACGGTATAGGCTCGGTCCCGCGGATTTAGCAGCAGGTCATACAGCCCGGCGTCCCCGCCCTCGATATGGTCGCCGAAGTAGCTGTTGCGCCGCAGCCACGCCGTCTCCGGCAGGTGCCGCATGACCCGGCGGGCGGTATCCAGCCGCTCCGGCGGCGGCTGCTCCGGCGGCGCCAGCAGCCGCAGCGCATCCTGCAGCATATAGACGCCGGTTCGCCCGTGCGGCGCATACACCATCAGCCCCAGCCCGCCCCCCGGCGCCAGAACGGACAGCAATGCGGCCAACCCCTCCGCCGCGTCCGGCAGGTGGTGCAGCACGCCGCAGCAGTCAATGTAGTCGAACGGCTCCAGCCCGGACCGCGGCAGGTCCAGCAACGACCCGAGATGCCAATCCAGCGTCAGCCCCCGCGCCTCCGCCCGCGCCCGCGCCACCGCCTGCGCCGCGGCGGAACGGTCCAGGTAGGCGACCTTACCCGGCCGTCCCGCGGTCGCCATCTGCTGCGCCAGCATGATCGCCCCATCCCCGGTGCCGCCGCCGGCCACCAGCGCGCGCAACGGCTCCGAGCGCGAACGGGCGCCAGCGAACACCCAATGGTCCACCTCCCGCAGATGGCTAGGACTGCCGATGATCAGCCGCTTGGCCTCGTCCCGCGGGTCCCGCTTGGGATAGGGATAGGCTTCGTATTGCGCGGCCAGGAAGACGTCGGTCGTGGCGTCGGTTGCGTCGGGCATGGCGAACACCTATCCCGCCGCAATGCATCCTGCCAGGACCAGAGGCTATTTCGGCATCGGCATCGAGGGCGTCTCGAAGGCGGCCAACGTCGGCGCGCTGCTGCGCACGGGCCATGCCTTCGGGGCGGCGTTCTGCTTCTCCATCGGCGCCGGGTGGGACGCCCGCGCCGGGCGTCAGGCAGACACCGCCGACACGCCGTCGCACGTGCCGCTGTGGCGCTTCCCGGACCTGGACGCACTGCACCTGCCGCGTGAATGCGCGCTGGTCGGAGTCGAGCTGCTGGATGAAGCGGTGGACCTGCCAAGCTTCCGGCACCCACTGAACGCCGCCTACGTGCTGGGTCCGGAGCGGTCGGGGCTATCGGCGCCGCTGCGGGCGCGGTGCCGGCACGTGGTCCGCATCCCGACGCGCTTCGCCCTCAACCTGGCGGTGGCGGGGGCGCTGGTATTGTATGACCGCCTGCTGCAGCATGGTCGCTACGCCGAGCGGCCGGTGGCGGCAGGCGGCCCGGCGGAGCTGCTGGAAGCGCCCGCCGGGCACGGCGACCCGGTGTTCCGGCGGAATGTGCCGGGGTGGATGGGGACGGAGTGACGGCATCCTGATGCTCGCATAGTCCCGATGCTGGTATAGTATTGCCCGGACAACGCCCTCTGTTCCCGGAGGTCCAAATGAAGCAGGTCCTTCTACTCGTGACCGCACTGCTCCTCCCAGCTATCGCCTATGCGGGCGAAGACCAGGCCCGGACCCTCGTGCACCAAGGGATCGTACGGCAATACGACCTGCATCTGCCGTCCTCCCCGGCGCCGGGTCCGAGGCCGCTGGTCATAGCGCTGCACGGGCTGAGGCAGTCGACCGAAAACCTGCACGCCTGGCTTCCCCTGATCCCCGTCGCCGACCGGGAAGGCTTCGTCGTGGCGTATCCCAAGGCGCTGGAAGGGCGCTGGGCCTATTGGCCCGGCGCACGGGTGTTCGTGCCGGGCCAGGACGCGAATGAGGTGGACGACACCGGCTTCATCGCCGCCATGGTTCAGTCGCTGGTGACCGAGGGAATTGCCGACCCGGCGCATACCTACGTCACCGGGGAGTCGAACGGCGCACTGATGACCTACACCCTGATGTGCGGCCGCCCGGACCTGTTCGCCGCCGCGGCTCCGCTTTCGTCAGGCATGACCGAGGCGCAGGTGGCGGATTGCCATCCCGACCGGCAGATCCCGATGCTGGCCGTCGCAGGAACAGCCGACCCGATCCAGTCCTACGACGGTTGGCTCCCGTCTCCGCCTGCGTCGCGGCTGCTGTCGGTTCCGGAAACGATGGAGTTCTGGCGGCGCCAGCACGGCTGCGTAGGCCAGACGATCCATCTACTGCCGCACCGGGACCGGGACGACGCCACACGGACCCAGCGCATCGAATGGACTGGGTGCAAGGCGGGCAGCCCGGTCGTGCTATACAAGGTGACTGGCGGCGGCCATCAACCGCCCTCATACTCGCCCAACTCGGAGGACATACGCCGCGCCTTCGGCCGGCGGGGACAGGACATCGAAACCGCGGAGGAGGTTTGGAACCTGTTCGCGGCGGCAAGCCCAGCCGGCGCGCCCTAGCCGGAGACCTGCGCAGCGTATCCGGCCACATTGCCTGGCCCCACCCGCACCACGATCTTGCGCCCGGCAAACCCATCCACCAGCGCCAGGCAGCGCGCCCTATGTGTCCTGTTCCAGCTCCAGGCAAACCGCAGGAACCCAGGGTCCCACCGCTCCGCGCAGCCCGGTGCCCCGTCCGCGCGCACCTGTCCATGGCAGGCGGCCGTCCGCCGCACGATGCGGAGCACGCACAGCAAGGTCGGCGCATCCAGGTAGATCACCGTATCCGCCGCCCCGAAGCGCGGAGCGATCGTGCCGGTATAGTTCCCCTCGATCACCCAGGCCGGCAACGCCGCCAGGCGCCCGACCTCCGCGCGGAATGCATCGGCAGGCGCTTGCACCCAGCCGGGCCGCCAGTAAGCCTGGTCCAGGTGGAACACCGGCAGGCCGTGCCGGGCGCCGAGGCGCCGGGCCAGGGTGGACTTGCCGCTGCCCGGCGGCCCCATCACGACGATGCGCCGCATGAGCAGTTCCTTGGCAGTATCCTGCCGGACTGTGCGGCTGCGCCCCGCCGGCGGCAACCCGTCCATTCGCAGCCGACCGGCCACCAGGCACCGCATCGAGACAGGGTAGGGGCGCCTACCATCCGGCATTGTGGGTCCCGCCGTCCACGCGTCCGATCACCAGCCGGCATCGCCAGTCCCAAGCCGCGTCGGCAAACCCCAGCGGGACGGCTGCCATCGGGACGGCCGCGATAACGAGTCCTAGAGGTTTTCAGGCGAGGATGACCAGCCACTCATCCGCATCAGGGAAACAACATGCGTCGCCTGTCCACCCAGATCAGCATCCGCGGCAGGATCATCCTCGCCTTTACGCTTGTGCTGTGCTGCACCGCCGGCCTCGGCCTGTTCTCCATCCAGCGCCTGGCCGCCGTCAACGACGCCGCGGCCACGATCCGGGACAACTGGCTTCCGGCTACGCGCGCTTTGGGCCAGATCGACGCCGCGCTGAAGCAGTACCGGATTTTCGAGCTGCGCCACGTCGTGACGCGCTCCGAAGCGGCGAAGGCGGCCCGGGATGCAGACCTGCAAAAGACGGCGGCGGCCTACGACGCCGCCTGGTCCGCGTATGAGGCGACCCTCACCCCAGGCCGGGACCAGGAGCATGTCGCGGCGATCACCGCCGCCCGGGCCGGCTACCTCCGCCTCAGCGCCGATGTCCTGGCGCATTCCCATCGGGACGACGGCGCCGCCCTAGAATTGTTCGAGGGCGACGAGTTCAAGACATACCTGACCCTGGTCGCGGCGATCCAGGCGGACATCGCCGCCAACGTGGCGGAGGGCAAGAAGGCCGCCGATCAGGGAGCCGCCCTGGGCCGGTCCGCGAACGCCTGGATCATGGCCGTGATCGGCCTGGTGGCGGCGCTGTGCGTCCTGATCGGCTGGTCCATGATCCGCGGCATCTCGGCGCCGGTCACCGCGATGACGGCGGCGATGCGCCGCCTGGCCGACCAGGACTTCACGGTCGAGATACCCGGCGCCGGCCGCGGCGATGAGATCGGCGCCATGTCCGCGGCAGTGCAGGTGTTCAAGGGCGCCGGCGTCGAAAAGCTGCGGCTGGAGGGCCAAGCGGCCGAGCAGCAACGGCTCATGGAGGCAGAGCGGGCCCGGGGCGAGGCGGAGCGGGCCAAGGCCGCCGCCGACCAGGGCGCCGTGGTTACCGCAGTCGCCTCCGGGCTGGAGCAGCTTGCGGGCGGCGATCTCACCGCCCGTCTGAACCAGGCGTTCCCGGCGGGGTATGAGGCGCTGCGGGACAACTACAACGCCGCCATGGTGCAACTGCAGACGGCGATGCAGGCGATCACCGGCAACGCGCAGGGCATCCGCTCGGGCACAGAGGAGATTGCGCAGGCCTCCGACGACCTGAGCCGCCGCACCGAGCAGCAGGCGGCGAGCCTGGAGGAAACGGCGGCGGCGCTGGACGAGATCACCGCCACCGTGCGCAAGACCGCCGAGGGCGCCAAGCATGCGCGGGAGATCGTGGTGCAAACGCGCTCCGACGCCGAACACTCCGGGTCCGTGGTGCGTCAAGCAGTCGGCGCCATGGGCGAGATCGAGGCGTCGTCGCGCCAAGTCGGCCAGATCATCGGCGTAATTGACGAGATCGCATTTCAAACCAACCTGCTGGCGCTCAACGCCGGTGTGGAGGCGGCGCGTGCGGGCGACGCGGGCCGCGGCTTCGCGGTGGTCGCGAGTGAAGTGCGGGCGCTGGCCCAGCGCTCGGCGGATGCGGCGCGCGAGATCAAGGCGCTGATCCATACCTCGGCGCAGCAGGTGGGCATGGGCGTCAAGCTGGTCGGCGAAACCGGCGAGATCCTGGCGCGCATCGTGACCCAGGTGGCCGAGGTCAGCGGCGTGGTGGGCGAGATTGCCGCGGCAGCCGCCGAGCAGGCGTCCGGTCTGGCCGAGGTGAACACGGCGGTAAACCAGATGGACCAGGTGACACAGCAGAACGCGGCCATGGTCGAACAGAGCACCGCCGCCGCCCATGCGCTGTCGCAGGAAACTGCCGCGCTCACCCAGCTCACGGGGCGGTTCCAGCTTGACGACGAGGATGGCAGTACTCAGGCCGGCGCACCGGCCCCGGGCCTGCCGGCCAGCCGCCGACCAACGACTCCGGCACCCGGGCGAGGCCGTGCCGTGCTCAAGGTCGTATCCGCGCCGGGCCGCACCGGCAGCGCCGCCCGCAAACCGGCAGCCATGGCCGAAGCGGACGGCTGGCAGGAGTTCTGAGCAGACGGCACGCCAGGCCGCCGGCCATCCCCTAAGCAGGCTTTGCGCGACCTTTCACACAGAGAGCCTGCGGCCGTGCCAGCCTGCTTAGGTTTTCATCTGCGCGCAAAACTCCAGAGGTTTGCTTAGCTTGCCGCCCTGCCAAGCGCACCGTATCTCTCGACTATGCAATCGCCCGCCCCTGTCCTCGCCCTCCTAGCCCTGATCCTTCCGGCTGCTGTCCTTGCACAGCCCCGTCCCGCACACTCGGCGGCGCATCCTGCCCCCGTGCGCCCCACCAATGTTCCCAAGCCCATCGGCAAGTGGGACGACTGGCAGGCCGCCATCCATCAGGAGAGCGGCGCCACGGTCTGCTACGCCTTCACCCGGGCCAGGGCGTCGGCGCCGGTGCTGCCGGGCCGCGGCGACGTGGTGCTGACCGTGACGCAACGCCCGAGCGGGCGTGACGCCGTCGCCATCAGCGCCGGTTTCGCCTACCCCGCCGGCTCCGAGGTCCAAATGCAGGTGGACAGCGCGCAACTGCCCTTCTACACCGCCAACCGCTCGGCGTTCGCCCGGGACGGCCGCACCGTCGTCGCCGCGTTCGAGCGTGGGCGCCAGGCCGTCGCCCACTCCCCTGCGCCGCGTGTCCAGTCCGTGTCCGACACCTTCAGCCTGCGCGGCTTCACCCCGGCCTATGCCGCGATCAACAAGGCCTGCCCCCCGCGATGAACGCCATCAATCTCACGGCAGAGGAACGCACCCGCATCCTCGCCAAGTCCGCCCTGTTCAACCCGCCCCCGGTCCTGTTGCCGGATGGGCGCCGTGAGCTGGTCGGCCTCGAACGGCCGGAGCTGATCGAGGAGCTGGCCGCCATCGGCGAGAAGCCGTTCCGAGCCAAGCAGCTTTGGCACTGGATCTACCACCAGGGCGCCACCGACTTTTCCCGCATGTCCAGCATCGCCCGCCCCTTGCAGGAAAAGCTGGCCGAGCGCTTCGTCATCGGCCGTCCCGACGTGGCCACGGTGCAAACCAGCACGGACGAGACCCGCAAGTGGCTATTCCGCTTCCGCGACGGGCAGGAGGCGGAGACGGTCTACATCCCCGACCGCCACGTGGACCGCGGCGCCGTGTGCATCAGCAGCCAGGTCGGCTGCACCCTGTCCTGCCGCTTCTGCCACACCGGCACCCAGGCACTGGTCCGCAACCTCGGCGCGCCCGAGATCGTCGGCCAGTTCATGGCCGCCCGCGACGCCTACAACGAATGGCCCAGCCCGCGTGGGGAAACGCCCCGCCTGCTGTCCACGGTCGTGCTGATGGGCATGGGAGAGCCGCTGTACAACTACGAAAACGTCGCCAAGGCGATGCGGATCGTCATGGACGGGGAGGGCATCGGCCTGTCCCGCCGCCGCATCACCCTCAGCACCTCAGGCGTTGTCCCGATGATGGACCGCTGCGGCGAGGAGCTAGGGGTGAACCTTGCCGTGTCGCTGCATGCCGTGCGCGACGACCTGCGCGACCAGATTGTGCCGTTGAACCGCAAGTATCCGATTGCGGAGCTGATCGCCGCCTGCCGCCGCTACCCCGGTGCCAGCAATGCCCGGCGCATCACCTTCGAATACATCATGCTGCGCGGCATCAACGACACTCCGGCCGACGCGCGGGAACTGGTGCGCCTGATCGCCGGCATTCCCGCCAAGGTGAACCTGATCCCCTTCAATCCCTGGCCCGGCAGCGACTACCATCCTAGCACGCGCGATGCGCTGGAGGCGTTCGCGGTCATCGTCGGGGACGCCGGCTTCCCGTCGCCGATCCGGATGCCGCGTGGCGGGGATATCCTGGCGGCGTGCGGACAGTTGAGGACGGACAGCCGGCGGGAGCGGGCGGCAACGCAGGGTTGAACCTACGAGTCTATACGGCCACCGCCATCCCCGCAGCAAGCCACACAAATCGGCTCGGGCCTTGTGCCTGACAGCATCGGACGCCAGCGTTTCCCTGCATGATTATGTGGCAGCTCACAGCTTGGAGGCAGAGGCCGGGTTGCCCGGGATTGGCGAGTAGGGCAACCCTCCCAAGAAAACCAGCAATCCTCCTACTGGAGCCTTGTCCCGATCGGCCTCAACCCAGCTTGCGGGCTGCCCCATTCAGATTACGTATGGCGCCCCGTAGAGGGCAAGGTGCTTGCCAAACGTATAGCAGTGCTGCCGAAGGGCATAGCAGCCCTCGGCGGCAGACTGTGCTGAACCAGTCGCACAGGCAGCCGGTTCAGCCAACTTTCCTCCGCCCCAGCCCTTTGCCCCGGCAAGCGCCCTAAAGCATCGCCCGCCCGCCCGTCACCGGAATGACCGCCCCCGTCATATAGCTGCCCAGGTCCGACGCCAGCAGCACATACGCCCCGGCCAGCTCCGCCGGCTGCCCCGCGCGGCCCAATGGAGTCTCCTCACCGAACGACTCCGCCTCTTCCTGCGGCATGGTGGAGGAGATCAGCGGCGTCCACACCGGACCCGGCGCCACGGCGTTCACCCGGATGCCCTTCTGCGCCAGCGTTCCCGCCAGCCCCGCCGTGAAATCGGCGATGGCGCCCTTGGTGGTGGCATAGGCCAGCAGTTGCGGGCTGGGGTTCTTGGCGTTGATGCTGGTGGTATTGATGATGCTGGCGCCTGCCTTCATGTGCGGCACCGCAGCCTGGCACAGGTAGAAGTGGGCATAGATGTTGGTGCGGAAGGTTTGATCCCATTCCTCCGCCGTGATCTCGCTGATGTCCTGGTGGACGCGCTGCATGGCGGCGTTGTTGACCAGGATGTCCAGCCTGCCGAATTCAGTGACCGCCCGCTGGACGATTTCCTGGCAATGCCCCTGCTATGACACGTCGCCGGGCATCAGCACGGGGCGACGGCCAACCTCGCGGACCCAATGTGCCGTCTCTTCGGCGTCCTCGTGCTCGTTCAGGTAAGAAATCGGCACGTCCTCGCCTTCCCGGGCGAAGGCAATCGCCACGGCACGGCCGATGCCGCTATCGGCACCGGTGATGACCGCAGCCCGGCCCTACAGGCGGACGGAGCCCTTGTAGCTTTGCTCGCCGTGGTCCGGCTTCTCCGGCATCTCCGCCGTGGTGCCCGGTGGCTCGATGGGCCTGGTCTGCATCGGCGGCTGGGGGTGGCTGGTGTCGTCCATGATATTCCCTCCTCGGAATTACGGCGTAGCAGGGCGCACTGCCAAGGAAGAACGGTAATGGCCCGTGCCGACTGCCTGTGCCCGAGCAAGCAAATGCGTGATCGCGGCGACTTGGGGCTTGACGGCCTGCTCGTCTCGACCGCGCCAGCCAGTCCGCCCGGACCGAACTGGCGCGGCGTAAAAAGGTGAGGGCTGGACCTTACCTGCGCGTCGAGAACGTCGTTGGGGCACCAGTGGGGCCAGTCAACGTGCTCGTGCCATTACCATTGCTCCGCACCACGCCGGTGCCAGCGCCGCCGGGGAGCGTTGCCGTCCCAATGCTGCCGGCTGGTCCAGGGGTCATGGTGGACCCGTTTGGCGTGAACAGGCTCTGATTGCCCCCATGAACTGTCGGCGCCCCACTCAGGGCAGGTGCGGTGGAGCCGTTCGGAGCCTGGGCGAACAACGGTCCGGCCGATAAGCCCAGGGCCATCGCGGCAGCAAGTATCGTCTTTACCATGTCGTATTCCCTATCGTAACTGGCCTGCGAGAACTCGTTCCCCGGCCAATGCCATGACTGATCTTTCGAGCCCCCACCCGTGCAACGGCACGGCACCCAGCCTCTTGCCGCCCCAGATTTCCCGCGAAGCGGACGAGATGAAAACCAACGGATTCACCGAGCCTAGTCGTACGCGGATCGTACCCTCTATGGCGGGCCCGGTCACATTTGGCACTGGAAAAATCAATTGGCAGCTCAAGACGGCTGCAGCTTAGAATTGGAGGGAATGGGCGCGAACGGCGCTTCATATGCGCCGAGCGCTGATAAGGGGCCCCGCCTCGCGGAAGCAAGAGGCCACCCAGCGCGACGATTGGCTTGGTGTTCACGATATCGAAGATGCACCTCGGCGTCCCGTCCCGCTCAAGCAAATGCGTGATCACAGCGGTCCCGACGTTCACCTCATTATGACGGGCCAGACGCCGCAACTGCGCTTGGCGGCGACCCTTTCCTCCGCCGGGCACCGAGAGGCTCCAAGGAGGGATACGACATGTCAGACCAACTCAAGACGTTGGTGGCGCAGGGACTGCAGGCAATGAAGGCCGGCAGCGAGGTCGCAAAGCGTGCCACGGCGGAAATCCAGAACGACGCCAGCGACGCCGGACTGAAGTCGGCGCTGGAGACCGGCAACAAGACAGCCGAGCAATGGGCGAAGCGCGTGCAGGACGCGATCGCCGAGGCCGGCGGCCCATCCGAGGACACCGGCAACGAGATCCTGGAAGCGCACTACGACGTCAGCAAGAAGATCCGGCAAAAGGCGCCGGATGCGACGAGCCGCGACCTGGGCATCATCGCCGCGGGGCAGCTTGCTTTGCATTACTGGATTGCTGGGTTCGGGACGCTGCGCACCTACTCGGCAAAGCTTGGCATGACGGGCGTGCAAGGGAGCATGCAAGCCTGCCTGGACGAGGCGAGGCAGGC
>CAXTCI010000067.1:0-10109 GCA_964242325.1 uncultured Acetobacteraceae bacterium | reverse complement strand
GCGATCTGCGTCAGCTTCTTGTCCGTCGCCTTCTCCTCCTCCAGCGTCTGCCGCAGCACGCCGGCGCAGTCGCCACGCCCAAGCTCCTCGGCATAGGCGATCAGGCTGCCATAGCGGGTGATCTCGTAGTGCTCTACCGCCTGGGCCGCCGAAATCATCGCGGCGTCGAGCACCTGCGGGTCATCGCAGTCGCCCATGATTTCCTTGGTCTCGGACAGGATGCCGTCCATCGCGGCGCAGTTCACGGCCTTCACAGGCTGGCCGTGCATCTGGAACACCTGCTCCAGCCGCTTCACCTGGTTCTGCGTTTCCTGCAAGTGCTGCTGGAAAGCGCTCTTCAGCTCGGGGTTGGACGTCTTCTCGATCATCGTCGGCAGGTTCTTCGTGATCTGGTTCTCGGCGTAGTAGATGTCCTGCAGCGTGTGCACGAACAGGTCGTCCAGAGTCTTGATCGGCTTCGAGAAAAGTCCCATTGCGCGTTTCCTTAGGATTTGGGGTTGCTATTCCGCCGCTATCGCCGGCTTCAGTTCCGTCTTAATCCAGCCGGCCTCGCGACGGTCGAAGTGCTCGTAGGCCTCGATGACGTCGGTCATCGGCTGTACTTTGGTCAGCACCTTCACCGGGTCAATGACGCCGGTCCGCACCATCTCCAGCAGCTTCGGGATATAAGCCCGGTGGTTGCAGTTGCCGGCGTTGATCGAAAGGTTCTTGTTCATCGCCTGGCCGATGGGGAAGGTTCCGGCCTTGGGCGAATACACGCCGATGATGCCCAGCGTGCCGGCCTTGGCGATGCACTCGACGGCCCAGCGCAGCGACTGGCTCGGTGCGTCGCCGGGAACGAAGGCGCCGTCGTGCGGGTGCTGCTCGGGCGCCACGGCCTGCTGGTCCTGGGCGTCCTTCACGGCCTGCTCGGGCTTTAGCGGGTCCGTGGTGGGCATGCACGGCGTCCACCCCAACGGCGTCAATCACCCGGTCCACGCCGATGCCGCCGGTCAGCTCCTTGATCATCTTCACCGGGTCTTCCCGCTCGAAGTTCACGGTGAATGCGCCGAGGCGCCGGGCCATCGCCAGCCGGTCGTCGTACTTGTCCACGGCGATCACCCGCCCGGCGCCTTGCAGCAGCGCCGAGGCGATGGCGAACTGCCCGACCGGGTCCGCAGCCGAACACCGCCACGGTGTCGCCGTCGCCAATCGCGGCCAGCAGCGCGCCATACCAGCCCGGCGGGAAGATGTCGGAGATCAGGATGGCCTGATCATCGGTGACTTCGTCCGGCACCTTGACCAGGGTGATCGCGGCATGCGGGATGCGGGCGCGCTCGGCCTTCAGGCCATTCACCGGGCCGGTGTCGGCTGGGCCGCCGAAGAAGCTGGTGCCGGCGCTGGGGCCGTTCGGGTTGGCGTTGTCGCACTGCGCGTAATACCCGGCCCGGCAACACGAGCATGTGCCGCAAGCAATCTTCGAGCACACCACCACCCGGTCGCCCACGTCGAAGTTGCGGACCGTGGAACCAAGCTGCTCGATGATGCCGACGCACTCGCGACCCAGGATGGTGCCCGCCTCCATGCCGGTGAAGGTGCCACGGACGAAGTGCAGGTCAGTGCCGCAAATGGCCGAGGCAGTCAGGCGGATGACGGCGTCGGTGGGATGCTCGATCTTCGGGTCGGGAACGTCGTCCAGGCGTATGTCGCCGATCCCGCGCCAAACGACTGCTTTCATGGCGAACGCTCTTTCGAGCTGGGGCGGGCGTAGCGCCGTGCAGACCGGCAATGGTCCACTCACAAACGGAAGATGCCGTGCGGTGTCATGGGCCGGTCATCTGGCGGGCTGCGGCTACGCTTCGGACAGCAGCGACACCTCGCCGGCCGCCAGGCTCAACTCCCGCGACAACGGGCCGGGCAGGCGGCGGGCAAAAACCTCGGCCAGCGCCGCGTAGTACCAGGCCGTGCCGCCGGCCGGGGCGTTGAACCGGGCCAGCATCGCCGGGCCATGCGTTCGCAGGTCGGCGGCGATCGCGCGGGCGTTATGCAGCTTGTCGGCGCAACTGACCAGTAGGGTGTCAAGGTCCGCCTGCTCCAGGTGGGCAAGGTAAGCCTCCTTGCGCGCCGTCCAGGGCGGCTTCGGCTGCACGTCGGTGTCGCTGCACGCGCGCACGACGGCGGCGACACGGGGTCCGAACCGCGCCTCGATGGCAGGGCCGTGCGCGGCGCCGCAGTCCTCGATCGCGTCATGCAGCACGGCGGCGCAGGCCAGGTCCTCATCCCCGCCATGCTCCTGCACGATGGCGCACACGGCCAGGAGGTGGCTGGCATAGGGGATCGCCGTCCCTTTGCGGACCTGGCCGGCGTGGGCAGCGAGCGCGTATGAGATCGCGTCCTGCAGCCGGGGAAGCGCTGGGTCGGTGGCGGTCACGTCGGGCCTTTCATGCTGGGCAGCCATCAAGACTTGTGCGCAAACCGAACCTACTTGGCCCGCGCCAGGTAAACCACCCCATGCAACTGCATTCCACGTGTCGCCCAGGCTAACCTCCTCATGCAGAGCAACTCTCTACTGGTCTGAGGGCAAGCCGGCTCTGGCGGTGCGGTGACGCCGCCCGGCCTTGCCGATCCCGGTAGGTTGCCGGTCGTTCTGCGTGCGTTCTGCTCTGAAAACGTCACCACGTGTCCCAATGCACCACATCGGCGCCGCAATCCTTCCAGCCGACCTTACTGGCGTTCCATGTTCGAGCGGCAAGCCTCATCCGGCGACCTGCCGAATGAGGCCCCGGTAGTTGCGGAGGTGCGCCACCCGACCCACCTTTCCTCCCATGGATGACAAGACCAAGACCATAGACGACCACCTGGCCCGAGTGGACGCGGACCGGACCCCACCGGCCTCCGTCCCCGACCATCCGAAGTTGCCGCCGGAGCAGGACGGGCCGAAGGGGCCGGAGCCGACGCGGTTTGGCGACTGGGAGCAAAAGGGCCGTTGCACCGACTTCTAACCCGGCGGTCCCGCGCCTCAAACGGCGAGATGGACGTCCCGGATTAAAAGGCGTGATCTCCAGCAGGACCCGTTCCCGACCTTAACTGGCTGACCCCCCGCAACATCCCGCCTGAATGGTTGATCCGACGGGCCTACAAAACGGCAGCACCCCTCCTAGCAATGCACCCAAGTCCCAGTGCAACAGCCGTAAACAGGCCGTTGCCGGATAAGTACTCCCATGCCCTCGGGCTGGATATGCCACAGGCAGCGTTTCCTTCGGCTCCAGCCTGGAGAGGCTTTACAGGCCGTGCATGGCGTGGGCGCCGTAACCGGGATGCCTGAAGTCGCTGGTAACGGAAAAGCGGAGGCAACTCTGCGCATGCAGCCAGTCCAGCGCCGGCCCGGCCACGCGCGACGGTCTGCATCAGCGCGAAGCACCTGGCATTCTCCAGCAGCCCAAAACGTCGATCAAATGCGCTGCCATCCTTGCAAAAGCTCCTCGCGCAAGACGATCAGCTACTCCCGCCTTTGCTCGCATATCAGATGGCCGCAGCCCAACGCCCCGGTCCCGGCCTTGCCACCGCGGATCTCGCTGAAAGCCTGAAACGTGACTACCCCGACCCTGCCTCTTAATCTTCATACATCATCCATGGCTCCGTCGTCCCAAGGCCCATAGATTCAAGCCAATGCAGAATCGGAGCCTCGAAATGGAACGGCGTGGGTTTCTAGGCGCGCTCGCAGCGGGCGCAGTGGGCTGGGTCGCAACCGGCCGCATCATGGACAGCCTTGGCCTGCCCAGGCCGGCTTACATGGGACAAGTCCCGCTGGTCAGCGAAGCAGAAGCCGCTGGCTTGACGGACTCCTTCCTCGTCAGTTCGCAAGCGACCCTGCAGTTGCAGGCGGCCACCTACCCGCAAAGCGTCGCCGCCGGCGACCCCAACCCCAATGGCTGCGTCCTATGGACCCGCATTGATCCGTCGCAGGTCGGCACCGGGCTGCAGCAGGTGGCCTGGCAGGTCGCCAATGATCCCGGCTTCGGCGCAACCTCCATCCTGGTGCAGGGATTGGCGCTGATACAGCCGACCCGCGACAACACGATCAAGCTGCCGCTGCAGAGCGCCGCGCTGCAGCCATTCACCATCTATTATTACCGGTTCATCTTCAACACCGTCGCGAGCCGCACCGGCCGCTTCAAGACCCTGCCGCTGCCCGGTGCGCCGCTCGCCCAACTGCGGGTCGGCTACGTCGTCTGCCAGGATTGGAGCAACGGCTTCTACAACGCCTATGTCTACCTGGCGCAGGAGGAGGTGGACGTCGTCGTGCATCTCGGCGACTACATCTACGAATACCTGTCCGACGGCTCCGGCGGCGCCAATGGCGGGTCGGTCCGGGTCGTTCCGCCCTATCCCTCGGGCCAGCAAACACCGCAAAACCTCGCCGACTACCGCCACCTTTATCAGGTCTACCGGTCGGACCCGCAAAGCCAGGCGACGCACGAGCGCTTTGCCATGATCCTGCTGTGGGACGACCACGAATTCATGAACGACTGCCACCAGGACTTCCACGAAGACACACCCAACCCCGGCGAGAACGCCACCACCCCCAAGCCGCTGCTTCGCCAAGCCGCCAACCAGGCCTGGTGGGAACACGGCCTCGCCGCCGTCGCATTCAACCCGGACGCCGACTGGGAGAACTCCATCCAGCTCTACCGCACCTTCCACTTCGGCAACCTGTTCGACCTGATCGTCACCGACGAGCGCCTCTACCGCGACGGCTCCCCCTGCGGCGACTTGGAAAACCAACGCTACCAGACGACCGGCTGCGCCAGCCTCACCGACCCGTCCCGGACCATGCTGGGCGCGACGCAGAAACAATGGTTCCTGCAGCAGGTGACGGGCTCGACCGCAACCTGGAAGGTGTGGGCCAACGAGGTCATGCTCTGCCAATACCTGATCGGGCCGCCGGCGGTGCCGCAGGTCGAGTTCTTCGACCTCGACCAATGGGACGGCTACCCGGCCGAGCGCGCCCAAATCCTAGGTGCGATCAAGACTGCCGGCGTGCAGAACTTCATCGTGATTTCCGGCGACGCCCACCTTTATCTCGCGTCCACCCTCAAGACCAACTTCAACGACCCCGCCGAGGTGCCAATGGGCGTGGAATTCATGGTTGGCGCCATCAGCTCCGGCAATTACCTCGACGCGATGGTCGAACCGCCTCTCAACCCCGCCTCGGTGCCGAGCTTGCCCGCGGGCGCCGTCAGGGCCGCGCAGACGGGCCTGCCCATGGACCAACTCAGCCAACTCATCCTCGCCTACAACCCGCATATGAAGTTCTGGGACGGCACCGTGTGGGGCTACGCCATCCTGACTGCAACGGCAGACCAGATGGTCTGCGACTTCCGTGTCGTGTCAACCGTCAAGCAGCAGACGGCGAGCCTGCTCCAGCTCGCCAGCTTCGCGGTGCCAGCAGGGTCCGCGACGATCGGTCAAACGGTCTGAACGCTTCGGCCGCGGCCGGCAACCGCCGGTCCACGGCCGGATACCAGGTCAGCAGCGGCGCCGGCGGACGCCGAGCGCCAGCAGCCCGCCCAACAGCACCGCCATCGAAGCCGGCTCCGGCACTGGCGCCGCCGCGGCCTGGGTCAGCCCAGTCAGGCTCAGATAGATGCCGGCAGTACTGGCGGTGGTATATTCCAGGCCCCCGAACGTCGGCGTTCCCCTGTAGGCCGTCGTGACCTGCGCCAGCACATCGTTGGTTCCGGCTGTGATCTGCGTGCTGAGTCCCGCGCCGCCGAACGTGAGCACGTCGTTGACGCTGTCGTAGTCGAACACGAGCGGGCTCGCGATCGCGATCGACGACGCCAGGAGCTGCACCCCGGTCGCGTCATCGAACTGGTCGCCAGTACCCGGATCGAAGGTGAGCGAGATCGTCAGATTGACGGGATCAACGGGTGGCATCGCGGAAAGTGTCACATCGCTGAACCCGGAAGCGCTGATGGAGAACGTGCTGGTGACCGGGGCCGCAGCCGCGGGACGGCCCGCAAGCGCGAGGGACGCCGCAACAGACAATACGATCAGCGTACGCATCTTGTTCCTCTTGGGTTGATTGCAGACCTGAACGGAGGGCAATCAGCTCCCTCCCGCTATCGCATTCATGTGACAAAGCTGCGTAGGGCTGCTTTGGCCTGGCTTGCTCCCGACCCTCATTGTTCATCGCCGCAAGCACGTCACGCAACGCCGGAGCAAGCAAGCGGCGTCCAGCGCCAGGAATTTGCCAGGTTTCTTGTCTGGTTTCGGGCTGGCGGATTTGGACCTCGGCAGCATGATGACAGCGCCTCCGATCTGACGGTGGAGGTGAGGCGAACTGCCAAGCGGAACGCAGCCCTGCTGTTATGACCGCGGCGGAAGGTTCAAAGCCGAGGGACGCCTGCAAGACCCCGTGCCGGTGCTACAGTGTCGTCACGCCATGCGGACCTGGGCGCCCCGGGCTTCGTGCCGTGAGGAACCGCTCCATCCGGTCCAGCTCGGCGTCGAGGGCGCGGCGGAACATACGGCTGTCCGGCGGGCGCCGGGCATAGCCGATCGCGACCTGCATCCCTCCCGCGGCAAGGGCGACGTTGGCCCAGCCGATCACCGCGTCGCCCCACAGCATCGGCATGGCGTAGTAGCCGAACCGTCGCTGGGCCGGAGGCGTGTAGGCTTCGAACCTGTAGCTCCAACCCCATAGATGCTCGAAGCGGCGGCGGTCCCAGACCAGCGGGTCGAACGGCGCCAGCAGGCGGACGACGCCCGGCGCCGGACCCTGCTGCCAGCCTGCGTCCCGCGCCGGCCAGACATACGCCTCGCCCTCGACCATACCCCGCTCCAGCGCCCCAGTTCGGAGCAGGCCGGCGACCACCGGCGCCAAGGGGCCGAGCCCCGGGTTATGCCGGGCCATCAGGGCCAGGGCGCCCCGCAGGCTGACGAGGGACACAGGGGCGAGGAGGCGGGCAACCAGCAGCACCAGGCGAAGCGCCCGGTCCTCCGCATCGGCGGCGGCAGGCGGTGGCGGCGCGGCCTCATAGATGCGCACGCCGCCACGCCGCCCGGCAACACGGAGCAGGCCGTAATGGCGCAGGCTGTCCAGCGCCCGCGTGGTCGCCTTGGACAGGCCGCCCCACCCGTTCACGGCGCGCTCGCGCCCAAAGCGTTCCTCCAGGTCCGCCGGGTGCGTGGGACCTTGCCCCCGCACGAAGGCCAGGACCTCAGCCGCGAGGCCGGTCGGCGCGTGCATGCCTGCGTCGCCCGCCGGGTCCAGGCGGGGATGCAGCAGGTGCCTGTTATCCGCGGGCATGAAGCCGTAGGCATACAGGAAGTCCTCCTCCAACCCGAGCCGCCCGAAGCTGCGTTCGAGATCGCCGGTCCGGTAGCCGCTCACCCGGTGCCGTAGGATGAGGTCCTGCGCGCGGGCGGGCGCACGGATCGGGTCGGCCTGCACGAAGCCGAGCCTGTGCACGGCGCCCGCAAGCGTGGTGGGCGCGAACAGCGTCTGCAAGCGGGCCTGTGCCCGGAGGCGGCCCATGTCCGTGCCGGTCGTCATGGTCGCAGACCAGGGTGGCAGACGCCGCGGCGGCGGGCAACGAGGCCGAACCCAATCATGCCGGCGCAGGGCCGTGCGTCCCAGCCCCTGGACAAGGCAACGCAGCCGGGCCGTTAACCGGAGGTCGCAGGTTTGCCGGGCTACGAAATGCGGCTAGGGTCTCATGAACGAGACGATTGGCGCGGAGCAACGGCTATGCTGGACATGCCTGGAGGCGCCCGCGCAAACGATCCGGACGCGGCCCGGTGTTCGCAGCCCTCGCAGGGTCCGGCCCGCAGCTTCGGCGGTGGCCGTATGGCCGGCGTGCCGCACGCGCTGGACATCCCCTATCGCACGCTGAACCCCGGCGCGGACATGCAGGCGGTGCCGGCCAAGGAAGCAAGGCCGGACCGTGGCTGAGGCGCGCACCCTGGCGCCGCCCGCGGCCACGGACGCCCTGCAGCCGCTGTTGCAGGTAGAAGGGGCGACGAAGCGATTCGGAACCGGCCGCTTCGCCTTCACGGCGGTGCAGGACGTCACCTTCGACGTGCTGCCCGGCGAATTCGTGTCCATCATCGGACCCTCCGGCTGCGGCAAATCCACGCTGTTCGGCATGATCGGCGGGCTGGTGGACGGGTGGGAAGGCACGATCCGCATCGGCGGCGCCCCCGTCCAGCCCGGCAAGACGAATCGCAGCATCGGGATGGTGTTCCAGGAGGAAAGCACCTTCCCCTGGCGCACCGTGATCGAGAACGTGGCGCTGCCGCTGGAAGCCCAGGGCATGGCGCGGTCCGAGCGGCTGGATCGCGCGCGGCATTTCATCGGGCTGGTGGGCCTGCAGGGCTTCGAGGACCGCTTCCCGCACGAGATCTCCGCTGGAATGCGCCAACGCACCGCCATCGCCCGCACCCTGGCCTATGAGCCGAGCCTCCTGCTGATGGACGAGCCGTTCGCCGCGATGGACGAGCAGACCCGGCTGCTGCTGGGCGACACGGTGCTGCGGATCAAGGAGGAGTTGGGCCAGACCATCCTGCTGATCACCCATGGGATCGTCGAGTCCGTGCAGTTGTCCGACCGCGTGCTGGTGATGACATACCGCCCGGGCCGGCTGAAGCGGTTCGTGGACATCAACCTGCCGCGTCCGCGGTCGAGTGAGGACGTAAGCAACCCCCGCTTCGGCAGGCTGGTCGCGGAGCTCTGGGGCGACCTGCGCGAGGAGGCCAGCCGCGGCCTGCGCGACAGCGAGAGATTGGGGAGGACCCGCTGATGCCATCGGGTTCGGCCGGCAACGCGCCGGTGGTGCAGGTGGACATCGGCTACTCGTTGCCGCCCATCGGCTTCCCCGACCTGGCGGCGGAAGCGCATGCCCCGTCCGCTCACGGATAAGCAGAGGGCACGGCCGATCCAGGTGCCCTGGACGCCGCCGGCATGACCGCCCGGCTGCTGCTGGCCGCGACCGTGCTGGCGCTGGGCCTGGTCTGGCAGGGCGCCACGGCGGCCGGCTGGATCGACCCGTTCACGGTGCCGCCGCCGAGCGAGATCCTGGCCGCGTTGCCGCAGCTTGTCTTGGAGGAGAGGTTGGCGACGCGGTTCCTGACCACCCTCCTGGAAACGCTCGCCGCCGCCGCGCTGGCCGTGGCGGTTGGGGTGCCGCTGGGCCTGCTGCTGCACCGCGTCCGGCTGGCGGGACGGGCGTTCGAGCCGTGGGTCGCCGCCTTGGCCGCGGCGCCGCTGGTGCTGCTGTATCCGCTGTTCCTGGTGCTGACCGGGCGCAACCTTGGCACCGTCGTCCTGATGGGGGCGCTGACCGGGTTGCCGGCGATGGTGCTGAAGACCAAGGAGGGATGCGACGCCACCCGCCCGGTGCTGCTGCACGTGGCGCGCAGCTTCGGCCTGTCCCGGGCGCAGGTGTTCCGCCTCGTGCTGGTGCCCTCCGCGGCGCCGACGCTTGCCAACGGAGTGCGGCTGGCGCTGGTGTTCGCGCTGATCAACATCGTCGGCATCGAATATCTGGTGAACATCGGTGGGCTGGGCCAACTGATCGCCGACCTGTCGGACCGTTACGAGCTGGCTCTGATGTATGGCGCCGTGCTGTTCGTGATCCTGGTCAGCACCGGCTTCTTCGTGCTGACGGAGCGGGTCGAGCGCTGGATGCGCCCCGCTTGAAAGGCCCGGCATGACGCGGGTCGCCGCCATGCGCCTTGCCGCGGTGCTGTTGCTGCTCCTGTTGTGGGAAGGTGCGGCACGGTCGGGCTGGTTCTACGGGGGTGTGCTGCCGTCCGTGCCGGCCATCGGTGGCGCCCTGGGGCGGCTGCTGGCCGACCCGGCGTTCTGGCGCAACCTGGGCGTCACCGCCTTCGAGGTAATCTGCGCGCTGGCAATCGGCGGGACGCTAGGCGTCGCGTGCGGCATCCTGGTCGGCGGCGGGCGGCTGCTGCGCCGGGTCTACGAGCCGGCGCTGCACTACCTGGCCCCGAGGCCGAAGATCGTGTTCCTACCGATCCTGATCGCCCTATGCGGCGTCGGCCCGGGGTCGAAGGTGGCGATGGGCGCGCTGTCCTGCTTCTTCCCGCTGGCGCTCAGCGTCGCG
>CAXTCI010000066.1:17211-26415 GCA_964242325.1 uncultured Acetobacteraceae bacterium | reverse complement strand
AAAGGCGCATCTTGAAGACACCAACCGTTTGGCTCGCCCGTATGGCCCGCATGCTCAGCAGCCAAGTCGCCCGCAACTTGGTGGATCGGCCTGGGGCGGGGCCGGTCCGGCTCGTCCAGGGCGGCACGGCCTTTGGCATACGGGCGTCGTTTGCTGGGCTGGACGGACCGGAACCGCGGCAATGGAACGCTTGGCGCGGTTCATTGCCGGTCATACTCAATTGCAAGGAGACTCATCGTGGCCCAACCCATCATCGTGCTTGCGGGTGCCGGCGGCGACCTCGGCACCCGCATAGCAAAGGCGCTGGTTGGCCGTGGCACGGCCGTTCGGGCGCTGGTCAGGGCCGACGCGGCCCCTGCCGACCGGGACCGCCTGGCCGGGCTCGGCGTGACGGTCGCGCCGGCCGACGCGGCCAACACCGATTCGGTCGCCGCGGCGTGCAGCGGGGCGGAGTGCGTCGTTTCCGCGCTCAACGGGCTGCACCGTGTCATCGTCGGGCGTCAGGGCGTGCTGCTCGACGCCGCAGTACGGGCCGGCGTGCCGCGCTTCATCTCGTCGGACTATTCGGCCGACTTCACCAGGACGGAGCCTGGCGGCAACCGTAATTTCGACCTCCGGCGCGAGTTCATGGCCCGCGCTGACCGTGCGCCGATCCGGGTCACCTCGATCCTCAACGGCGCCTTCATGGATATGCTCGGCGCCGAGATGCCGATTATTCAGCCGGCGGTCCGCCGCGTGCTGTATTGGAGCAGCGCCGACCAGTTGCTCGACTTCACCATCAAGGACGACGTCGCCGCCTACACCGCCGCCGCAGCGCTCGACGACGCCGCGCCCCGCATCTTGCGCATCGCCGGCGACAGCGTGAGTGCCCGCGACATCGCCCAGATTATGACCGAAGTGACCCGGAAGCGGTATCGCACGTTGTGGGCTGGCAGCATCGGCTCGCTCGGCGTGATGATTCGCCTGGCGAAGACCGTGGCGCCGCAGCCGGACGCAACGTTCCCGGCGTGGCAGGGGCTGCAGTATGTGCGCGACATGTTCGGCGGACGCGCCAAGCTCCACCCACTCGACAACGGCCGCTACCCCGGCCTGCGCTGGACCTCGGTGCGTGAGCATCTTGCCGCGGGGTTGGCGTCCGCGTCGCAGACGAAGAGTTGACGGACGGCCCTGGCCAGGCAACCGAGGGCTTCACGCACCCTGCTGAGCAGCGGGCAGAACCAACCTGCGATGGCCATTCGGACGGTTGCGGTGCCAACCTGCGCCGTGCTCCCGGGGCCGGAGCACGGCGCCTCGCACGGTGACGGTGGCGCGTTCGTCAAGCTCGGCTAAGATGCCGGTAGCGCCCTGCAGGAGCACCGCAATGCCGACGCCGACCCGCCCTGCCCATCCTCCCCGCCGGACCTGACGCGCATGGACGAGGCGCCGCCCGCGACCGCCGAACAAGCGGTCGAGTTCTTCCGCCGCAAGGGCGCAGACGGCCCCTGCCCCATCTGCCAGAGCACGAAGTGGCTGCTGCACAGCGGCGTCGAGCGCGGCGTGGACGTGTTCCGCGTGCCGCGCCAGGTGGACTATGTCGTCAGCAACCTGCAGGTGTATGTGATGATCTGCGAAAATTGCGGCTTCGTCCGCCAGCACGTGCGGGAGTTGGTGGACGGGACGATGAACCCGCCCAGCGGTGGCCTGTTCATCCCGTCCGGCGAAACGGAGTGACCGTCCCGACGCAGCTGGGCTGCGCTCCGCCGGCGTCCTGCCCGCCAGGGGATGCGCCAACATGGCGGTGACAGCAGGGAGAGTCGCGCCGTGGCCGGTGCGCGTGGTGCGGGGGCATCTGCGCACGGGGACGGCCATCGTGGTGGGAGTGCTGGCATACCTGTTGCTGCAGGGCTCGCTGGTGCCCGGCGCCCGGTCAGTGCTGGCCTGGGACATCGGCTCGCTGGCGTTCCTGGGAATGGCTGCGCACCTGTTCCTGAACGGCGACGACGGCCGGATGATGCGCAACGCAGCCGCGCAAGCAGAAGGCGAGTGGGTGATCTTCTTCGTCACCCTGGCCGGCGTGGTGTTCAGCTTCGTCGCTCTGACGGTGGTGTTCGCCGGGGTCAAGGACCTGCCACCAGTGCCGAAGCGCCTGCACTTCGCGCTGGTGGCGGCGACGCTGCTACTGTCCTGGCTGGTGACGCATGCGATATTCGCGATGCGTTACGCTCATGAGTATTATGCTACGGACGATGCACCCGGTCCCGGCATAGACGGCGGGCTGGAGTTCCCTGGGGAACAGCCGCCAGATTATTGGGACTTCTGCTACTTCTCACTCGTACTGGGCATGACGTTCCAGGTGTCGGACGTGCAGATCACCTCACGCAAGCTGCGCCGGTTGGCGCTGGTGCACGGGCTGATCGGCTTCCTGTTCAACACCGTCATCGTGGCGCTCACGGTCAACATCGCCGCGAGCCTGCTGTAGGGATCAGCGGACGGAAAGCACCGCATCGCAGTTCAGCCGGCCGGCTAGCAGGCAGTCCTCGATCTGCGCCTTGTCCCGCAAGTGCGTGAACAGCAACAGCCCGACGATCACCAGCGCCAGAGCAACCGCCAGCCCGGCAAGGCTCAGGGTCACCCGGTTCTCCTCGGCCTGATCGTCTTCGCCCCGCCTGGTCTCGTCCAGGCCTGCCGGCAGACCGCGCATGTCGCCTCCCTTTTGCGGGCCAAACCCACGCGGTCATGTTAGCGCTTTTTCAACCCGAGATGGCAAGCTGCATGGCAGCATCGCCTGGCTGATCCGTGGAGATTGCATGACCGCCGCAGCACACCTTGCCGCCGCCGACCCGGCCTTCGCAACCCTGATTGCCAGGGTCGGCCCCTGCACTGCCGTTGCCAATCCGCGCGAACCGTATGAGGCGCTGGTGCGCGCCATTGCCCACCAGCAGCTGCACGGGCGTGCCGCGCAGGCGATCCTGGCCCGGCTGATCGCCCTGCACCCCGACCCGTTCCCGTTGCCGCATCAGCTTCAGGCGACGCCGGACGAGGCGCTGCGGGCCTGCGGCTTTTCCAGCAGCAAGGTTGCCGCCCTGCGCGACATCTGCGCGCGCACCTTCGACGGCACGGTGCCGGGTACGGCCGATGCGGAAGGCATGACGGACGACGAGCTAATCGCTCGACTCGTGACCATACGGGGTGTTGGGCGCTGGACGGTGGAGATGCTGCTGATCTCGACCCTTGGCCGCCCGGACGTGCTGCCGGTTGACGATTTTGGCGTGCGGGAGGGATGGCGGATCATCAAGGGTCTCGACGCGCAGCCGCGCCCGCGTGATTTGGCACAGGCGGGGCTGGCCTGGGCGCCCTGGCGCTCGACCGCCGCCTGGTATCTTTGGCGCGCGGCGGACGAGGGCAAGAAGATCAAGCATCCAGGAACGCCGACACCGTCTGAATGAACGCCGCCGGGGCATCGGCATGCAGCCAGTGCCCGGCATTCCGCAGGGCAATGAAACGGGCGGCCGGAAACGGCTTGCGGAATGCCGCCCGATTGTCCGGCGTTACGAAGTCCGACCGTTCGCCGCGCACGACCAGCACCGGTCCGGGATAGGAAGCATCCGGCGCGTCCCAGCCCTCGATGACCGGCAGCGCCGCCGCGATCTCGGGGAGGGCGATGCGCCAGGACGGCCCGGCCCCAGGCCGTAGGTTCTGCAGCAGGAAGCCGCGGACGCCCGACTCCGGCACGTCGGGCGCCAGCATAGCGTCGGCCTCTCCGCGGGTCAGGCCGGGACGCAGCGGTAGGGCCAGCATGGCATCGGCAATGGCGTGGTTGTTGTGCTGATAGGCGACAGGGGCGATGTCGGCGATCACCAATCGGCTGATGCGCTCCGGTGCCAGCAGCGCCATCTGCATCGCCGTCTTGCCGCCCATCGAGTGCCCCAGCACCGCCGCTGTCGGGACGCCGCGGTCCGCCATGCTGTCCAGCACGTCCGCTGCCATGTCGGCATAGGTCATGGCAGGGTCGTGCGGGCTGGCGCCATGATTGCGCAGGTCGAAGGCCACGACGCGGTGCTTTGTGGCCAGGGCGCGCTGCACCGCGGCGAAGTTGCCCGATGACCCGAACAGCCCATGCAGCAGCACGACGGGCGGCCCGGCCCCGGCTTCGGTCCCATGCAGGATCATCTGCCCGGCCCGCCGGTCACAGCGGGGTGTCGGGCACTAGGCGGGCGTAAAGCTCCGGGTCGGTCGCGCCTTCCGTGCTGAACAGCAGGACGCGGCTGCTGCGGTCCAGGCCCAGCGCCGCCCGCGCCTGCGGGTCCGCCGCGGCCCGCAACAGTCCGGCCAGCCCGGCCGCGCCGCTTTCCCCGGACACCACCCCGCATCCCGCCAGGACGCGCATCGCGTTGATGGCGGCGTCATCGGGGATGGACAGGAAGGCGGCGGTGGCGCGCTCCAGCTCCTGCCAGGCGATCAGGCTCGGTTCACCGCAGGCGAGGCCGGCCATAACGGTGTCCAGGCTGCCGACTGCGGTGATCGTCCCGGCCTCCGCGCTCGCCATGAGGCAGGCGGCGTCATGCGGCTCCACCACGACCAGCGCCGGGGCAGGCTGCAAGGTACGGAGCTGTACCGAGACCGCCGCCGCCATGCCGCCGACCCCGGCCTGCACGAAGGCATGGGTCGGCGGCGGGCCGGACCAACCTTCCAACGCCTCGGCCGCCATGAGGCGGTAGCCCTGCATGACCTCACGCGGGAGTTCAGTGTAGCCGGGCCAGGAGGTGTCGGACACGACGTGCCAGCCGTGTTCGGCTGCCGCGGCGGCGGCGGCGCGCACGCTGTCGTCGTAGGTGCCCGGCGCTTCCCGCACCTCGGCGCCATAGGCGGCTATGGCGTCGCGGCGCCCCTGGCTGACGCCGCGGTGGACGAAGATGACGCAGTTCGCACCGAACCGCTGCGCGCCCCAGGCGACGCTGCGGCCGTGGTTGCCGTCGGTGGCGCAGGTGACGGTGATCCCGGCGCCGGCGTGGACGCCGGCCATCAGCTCCGCCGCTGTGGCGGCGTTGGCGATGCCCTGCCGCGCCAGCTCCGCCTGCATCACGCCCAGCACGGCATAGGCGCCGCCCAGCGCCTTGAAGCTGCCGAGACCGAAGCGGCCGGACTCGTCCTTCACCTGCACGGACGCCACCCCGGCCTGCATGGCCAATTCCGGCAGGTCGTGCAGCGGGGTGGGAGCATAGCCGGGCCAGGCGGTGATCTCGGCCCGCGCCCGGCGGAACCCGCCGGCAGGCAGCACGGTCAGGCCGGGCAGGCCCCGGCGGGGGTTGAGCAGCCAGCGCAGGCCTGGGGCCGCCGCTGGCTCGGCTGGGTGCGGGACTGTGGGCGATGCGGACATGCTGCAAGATTGCGCGGCGGGCGGGCGGCGGCTAGTCCTGGCGGGGGAGGGGCAGTTCATGCACATCACGATCCTGGGCGGCAACGGGTTTCTGGGGCGCAAAATTGCTGCCCGCCTGGCGGCAGAGGGCACCCTGGGCGGCACGCCAATCCGCAGCCTGACGCTGTTCGACCTCACTGCAGCCCCCGCGCCTCCGGCCCCATTTCCCATCCACAGTCTGGCTGGCGACTTGGCCGAACTGCCGGCCGAAGCGGTCCCGCCGGGGACGTCCGTGGTGTTCCACCTGGCGGCAGTGGTCAGCAGCGCGGCTGAGGCCGATTACGACCTGGGCCGCCGGGTAAACCTGCGCGGCACGGACGCGGTGGTGGATGCCTGCCGCCGGCTGATGAAGCCGCCGCGCGTGGTGTTCACCAGCTCCGTCGCCAGCTTCAGCGGCGGCCAGGGCGCGGTGGTGGCGGACGACGCGCGTCAGGCGCCCGGCAACTCCTACGGCGCGCAGAAGGCGGCGGCGGAGCTGATCCTGGCCGACGCCAGCCGGCGCGGATTCTTGGATGCGGTCAGCCTGCGCCTACCCACCGTGGTGATTCGGCCGGGCCGGCCGAACGCGGCGGCCAGCAGCTTCGTCAGCGCCATCCTGCGGGAGCCGCTGCTGGGCCTGCGCGCGACGCTGCCGGTGCCTGACGATTTCGCGGTCTGGATATGCAGTCCCCGCCGGGCGGTGGACTGGCTGCTGCATGCCGCGGTGATGGACACGTCCCCGCTCGGCGCCGACCGCGGCATCAATCCGCCGGGCCTGAGCGCCACGACGGGCGAAATGCTGGCGGCTTTGGACCGTGTGCATCCTGGTGCGTCGGCCCTGGTGGACCGCCGCCCGGACCCGGGCGTCGCCGCCATCGTCGGCACCTGGCCGGCTGCATTCGCCGCGTCCCGCAGCCCGTCCCTCGGCTTCACCCGGCATGAGCCGCTGCCGGAGCTGGTTCAGGCATTTCTGGACGACGACCTGAAGGCAACCCGGGCGGACCGGATGGCGGCAACTGCCTGATTGGCGCAACCCGGAATTGCGGCAATTTAGAAACATCGCATTTATTTGCTGAAATGAGCCGAATTGCTGGTTGAACCCGGCGCGTTAGGGGCACAGTAAAGAACAGCCGTCGGCGGTGGGCCGCGCGGCGCTTCCTGCTGCGTCTGGTCCTTTTCCCGATGTCACCTTTCCGCACAACCGCCGCCTCCCCATCCGGGACCGCGGGAGCGGCGCGCATCCGGCGTGACCGGCGGGCGGTGTTCGACGCCGTTGCGCATGCTCCACAGGCTCTGCGCGCCCTGGTGCGCGCGGACGAGATATGGCTGGTTGTCCTGGCCGCCTCGATCGGGCTGGTGGCGGGACTGGTGGTGGTCGCCATGGCAGAAACGGCGCAGTTGATGCACCGTCTGCTGTTTAGACTGGAAGCAGGCGAGTTCCTTTCGGCGCAGGTACGTGTGCAGACGTTGCGGGCGCTTCTGGTGCCCAGCCTGGGCGGCCTCGTGCTTGGCGTTGCCGGCCTTGGCCTGGCCCGGTGGTGGCTGCGCCGCACAGTAGACCCGATCGAGGCCAACGCCCTGTATGGCGGGCGCATGTCGCTGGGCGATAGCCTGGTGGTGGTCGCGCAAACCGTGTGGTCCAACGGCGTCGGCGCTTCCGTCGGGTTGGAAGCGGGCTATGCACAGATCGGATCGGCGCTGGCGTCCCGTGTCGGCCGGGCGTTCCGGGTCCGGCGCAACGACCTGCGCCTGCTGGTCGGATGCGGCGCCGCGGCGGCCATAGCGGCGGCGTTCAACGCGCCGCTGACCGGCGCCTTCTATGCCTTCGAGCTGGTGATCGGCACCTACTCGCTTGCGACGCTGGCGCCGGTGGTGATGGCGGCGATCTCCGCCGTGTCGGTGATGCGCATCCTGACCGGCGGCGACGTCGGCTTCGACATCCGCGTGCCGACCCAGATCGAGACGGTGGACTACGTGCCGATCCTAGCACTCGGGATGCTATGCGCGCTGGGCGGTATCGCGCTGATGCGTGGCGTGACGGTGGTCGAGGACCTGTTCCGGCGCAGCCGCCTGCCCATCTGGCTGCGCCCGGCCGTCGGCGGCCTGGCCGTCGGCGGGCTGGCGCTGGTGTCGCCGTCGGTGCTGTCGTCCGGGCACTCGGCACTGCGCATCGCGCTGGATGCGCCATACGGCTTGCAGCAGATCGGGCTGCTGATCCTGCTCAAGGCGTTGGCATCCGCCATCAGCATCGGCTCGGGCTTCCGCGGCGGCCTGTTCTTCGCGTCGCTGTTCCTGGGCGCGCTGCTGGGCAAGCTGTTTGCGGGAGTACTGGCGCTGGTGACGGTGGTGCAGGCGCTGCCGGCAGTGATCTGCGCGCTGGTGGGCATGAGCGCGCTGGCGGTGGCCGTGGTAGGCGGGCCGCTGACGATGGCGTTCCTGGCGCTGGAAAGCACGGGGTCCCTGCCGATGACGGTGGCGGTGCTGGCGGCCAGCGTGGTCAGCACCATCACGGTCCGCCGCACCTTCGGCTACAGCTTCGCAACTTGGCGCTTCCACCTGCGGGGAGAAGGCATCCGCAGCGCGGTGGACATCGGCTGGATGCGGAACCTGACGGTGGGGAAGATGATGCGGCGGGAGTATCGCCGGGTGCCGGAGGGGATGATGCTGACCTCGTTCCGCCGGGACTTCCCCCTGGGCAGCACCGGGCGTGTCGTGGCGGTTGACGATGCGGAGCGCTACGCCGGCATCCTGACGACGGCCGAGGCGCACTCGGCGCCGGAGGAAGCGACCCGGCTGGCGGAGATCGTGCACCATCGCAAGACCGTGCTGCTGCCGCAGATGACGATCAAGGAGGCGGTCAGCATGTTCGAAACTGCTGAGAGCGACGAACTTGCGGTGGTGGACAGCGCGGACGGCATGAAGGTGATCGGGGTGCTGACGGAGCAGTATGCTTTGCGGCGCTACAGCGAGGAGCTAGAGAAGCGGCGGCGGGAGCTTTCGGGGGAGTGATTTCGGCGGCGCTGGTTTTGCAAGGCGGAAAAGCCCAGGGCATTCCGCTTCAAAGCCGCGCAGCAATACAGCCGAAATGCTACGCTTTTTCGCGATACGCTCCTGGTTTCAACACGGTTCCTCGGTAGGCCGCAATACCATCTGCGCGCCTTCGATCTGCCACTGCAGGTTTGGTTCGGCGCAAGGGGCGTTTTTCAGCCGCTGCCAGACTTCCCGCTGGCGGAGCCAGGCCGTGATCGTCCCGCACATCGGGCGCGGCATCTTGAGTGCATCTGCCTCCGATTCTGTCGCCTTTGACCAGCCACTTCTGATGTTCAAGCACGAAGGAGGCAAGGTGCTCGACAGCAAAGGGAGATGATGTCCGTTGCCAGATTTCCAGCGCGTCGGTGACCTGGCCGAGGCTTGCAAGCGCATCCAGCCAGCGAGTGGCGTTCTCATCTGCCGAACTCTTGCTCAGCGCACGCTCCCAAGCCGCCAGGAAAGTTGCCCGAAGCGCAGTTCGTTGCGATGCATGCCAACCGGGCCAGCGCGGAAATGCGTTCCCATCCGCATACTTCAGTTTTCTCACGATCAGCCACGGCTCGAACCCAAGGTAGGGCGGGTCGTCCAATGCCAGTTCTACGATTCGGGGAAGGAAGTGGCCGTAATCCGAGGGACCGCCGACCGTCGTCATGGCACAAGCCGCGTAGGAGCCGATGCTGTCCGCCGTGAGCAGGCGCAGTGGCGCTGACTGTATCGCTTTCAGCATGGCTTCCGCATCCCGCAATGGGGCTGCTTGCAGCGTTTTGGGCGCAGGATAAGCCGCAAACACCTGGTAAAGC
>CAXTCI010000066.1:0-17111 GCA_964242325.1 uncultured Acetobacteraceae bacterium | reverse complement strand
CCCCGCCCCCGCCAGCGCCCGCTCCACCGCCTGTGCCAGGTCGTCGATCCGGTAAGGTTTCCGCAGCAGCGGCAGTCCCAGCGGCACCGCCGCGGCGCCCCCGCCGGTGTAGCCCGTCGTCAGCAGCACCGGCAGGCCGGGCCGGCGCCGCGCCGCCTCGCGCGCCAGGGCTAGGCCGTCCATGCCGCCGGGCATCAGCACGTCCGTGAACAGCAGGTCCACCGCCCGGCCGTCCGCCAGCGCGCCCAGCGCGGCACCGGCGGTCGTCACCCGTGTCGGCGCATGGCCCAACTGCGCCAGCATGTCCACCACCAGCGCGGCCACATCGTCGTCGTCCTCGCACACCAGCACCGCCGCGCGGCGCATGGGCGAGCTGCCGGGTGCCGGCGCCTCCACGGCCTTCTCCGGCGCGGCACGGCGCGACACCGGCAACAGCAGGGACACGGTCGTCCCCTGCCCCGGCGCGCTGTGCAGCCGCACTCCGCCGCCACTTTGCCGGGCGAAGCCATAGACCTGAGCCAACCCCAGCCCGGTGCCCTGGCCGACGCCCTTGGTGGTGAAGAACGGCTCGAACACCCGCGCCTGGATTTCCTCGCTCATGCCGGTGCCGGTGTCGCCGACCGACAGCCGGACGAAGGCGCCGTCCAGCCCGTCCGCATCGGTGATGGCATAGCACCGCACTGCCTCTGCCGAGAGGGTCAGCGTGCCGCCGTTCGGCATCGCGTCGCGGGCGTTTACTGCCAGGTTCAGCAGCGCCAACTCCAGTTCCGCCGGGTCGGCCTCCACGGCGGGAAGGTCAGGCGGGAAGCGCAGCGCCGCCCGGATGTCGCCACGCAGCGCCTGACGCAGCAGCGCCCCGGCGCCGTCCTGCATCCAGGCATCCAGCTCGATCCGCTCCGGACGCAGCGACTGGCGGCGGGCAACGGTTAGCAGGCGCTTGGTCAGCTCACCGCCGCGCTGCGCCGCCCGGCGCACGTTATCGGCGAGCTGCGCGCGGCGCGCGGGGTCGGTGACCCGCTCCATCAGGGTCAGGCCGCTCAGCACCACCTGCAGCAGGTTGTTGAAGTCGTGCGCGACGCCGCCGGTCAGTTGACCCACCGCTTCCAGCTTCTGCGCCTGGCGCAGCCGGACTTCCAGCAAGTTGCGCTCCGTCACGTCGCGCGACACGGCCAGGACGCGCGTGACATGGCCCTCCATGTCGCGAAGCGGGGTCAGCGTCGTTTCGAACGTCGCGGACGGCGACAGGAACGGCAGCGGGCCGGAGAAGCCGTGTCCTGTCCCTTCTTCCACGCAGCGGCGCAGGTGCGCCTGCAGATCGGCGGCGCCAGCCGGGTCCATGCCCTCCTCCAAATCTTGCCCGGCAGCCTCGTCAGATGCCAAGCCGGCGCTGCGCGACGCGGACGGGTTGAGGCTTTCGAAGGTAAACCTCCCGTCCGGCCCAGCGGCGACGATGAACATCGGCTCCGGAAAGCCCTCGAAGATGGCGCGGGACCGCGCTTCGCTTGCGGTGAGCGCGGCCGTCCGTTCCCGCACGCGGTCCTCAAGCCCCGCGGCCAGGTCGCGCACCGCAAGTTGCCGTCCCCGTGCCCGAAGGGCGGATCGCGCGGCGCTGACCAGGCTTTCGGCATTCAACGGCCGTTCGAGCAGCACCGGGTTGCCGAGGCCGTCCAAGACCGCCGTGCGGGCGGCGCTCCTGGTTCCCGGCTGTTTGGTTGCCAGCACGAGGAAGGCCAGGTCGGACCAAGGCGGCTGGGCCGCCACGGCATCCAGTAGCGCCGGCAGGTCAGGGCCAGCCAGCGACTCCTCCGTCACCACGACGCAACTGCACCCCGGCAGGGCGCGCATGATGGCCGGCAAATCAGCGCACACCTCGATTGCGATGAAGGAGGCGCGCAGCACCCGCTCGATCACCGGAGCGTCCCGGCCGCGAGGCGCCAGCACCAGGACCGGCTGCATGACCTAAGACTTGCTGGCGGGACCAGCCATGTGCAGCAGGCCTGCCGCGTCATCGGTCCAGGTCGGCATGCCGCTGAAAACACCGCGGAAGTGTTGCAGCGGCTCACCTACCTGCAGGCCGGATCGGTCGAACCAGAACTCGCGTATGGTGCGCTCGTGTGCTGAGGTCCGGGTCTTCACGACCGAGATCGCCTTCCGGACTTCACCATCCGCCTCGAAGTAACGGAGCAGAACGATGGAATCGGCGAGGTAGCTGAGATCCAGGTCGGTGCGCGTTTCCCCGACCAGGCCATGCTGGCCGAGCACCATCAGGGTGACGACGCCGCGTTGGTTCAGGTAGCCCAGCAACTCGTGCATCTGCAGCAGCAGGTGGCGCTCGCCGGGCATGGATTGCAGGTAGGCGTTCAGGCTGTCTATGACGACGACATTCACCCCGCGATCCACGGCGGCGCGGATCAGGCTGGCGAACTCGCCCGGCGACAGCTCCGCAGGATCCACTTGCCGCACGGACAGGCGACCCGTCTCCAGGTAGGAAGACAGGTCCATGCCGAGGCTAGCGGTGCGGGTGAGCAGCGTCCGCATCCCCTCATCGAACAGGAAGTAAGCAGCGCGCTCACCCCGCTCCAGAGCGGCCAGCACGGCGCGCATGGCGGTCGTGGTCTTGCCGGCGCCGGACGGGCCGATCAGCAGCGTGCTGGTGCCAGGAACCAGGCCGCCGCCCAGCAACGCGTCCAAGCCTGGAGCGCCGGTGCTTGCCGGTGCATCGCCGAACTCATTGTGGTGCTCGTTGGCGACCAGGCGAGGGAAGACGTCCAGCCCGCCGGCATCGAGCCGGAAATCATGGTAGCCGCCGCGGAACCGGCTGCCGCGCAGCTTCACCACGCGTAAGCGCCGCCGTTCCGCGCCATACTCCAGCGCCAACTGCTCCAGCGTGATCACGCCGTGGGCGATGCTGTGCAGTTGCAAGTCGGTGCCGCTGCCAGTCCGATCGTCCAGCAACACAACGGTGCAGCCGCGCTGAGTGAAGAACTGCTTTAGCGCCAGGACTTGCCGCCGGTAGCGCAACGGGCTTTCGGCCAGCAGCCGCATCTCGCTCAGGCTATCGAACACGACGCGAGCGGGTTGCAACTCGCCCACTCGGGCCATCACGCCGCGTATGGTCTCGCCAAGCTCCAGCTCGGAGGGGTGCAGGACGGTCTGCTCCTGGTCCGGGTCGAGGCCAGCCTCGCTGATCAGCTCGAAGATCTCGACGCCTTGCAGGTTCCAGCCGTGGCTGGTGGCCACCATGCGCAATTCCTGCTCAGATTCTGACAGGGTGATATACAGCACGGTCTCACCGGCGTCGCGACCGGCCATAAGGAACTGCAGGGATAACGTCGTTTTGCCGGTGCCCGGTGTTCCCTCAACCAGGTAAACGCGGCCCGGCTCCAGGCCACCAGCGGTTATATCGTCCAGCCCGGAAACGCCAGTTGAGATGCGGCTTGGTAGAGCTTGGAATTCTGTAGAGTTCACGATGTTCTGCATCCCAACTGGGGGCAGTCATGTGCCCCCGTCAGCGTAGCCGTCAAGCTGGCATAAAACCGCAGGCAGGGTGCAGTTCCCGGGAACGTAGGCAGGCACGGGTTCAAAGCCTTCCGGATTGCGGCAGAGCAATTAACTACGGAAAAATCCTGCAGTTCTGCTTGCCGTTCGGGTCCAGCAGCCGATCCAGTGCCGCCGTTACCGGCGCACAAACCGGCGGGAAGCAGTGCCGCCGCGCCATTGGCGATACTTGAAGGTGGCGTATGCCACGCCACCCGCGACCAACACGACCGGAAGCAGCATGGACACAATCCAGAGCGCCAGGGCCGCAACAGCCGCCGTGCCGGCCAGGAATGCAACCACCACGGCGCCGATGAGCAGCTTGAACGATCCAGGCACTCGGGTTGCTGTGCCGAATGTCGGGCGTGGCCGCGCCGGTTCGGGAAACCGACCATCCGGCGTCATGTCAATCACCGGTGGTGTACGAGGGTCCATTGGGTTCATGTCCACGACGTGGCCCGCAAGGTATTCTGCTTCAAGGGTGCCTGATCAAGGCCAGGCCGTGCCGATCGCGGCGGGTCCGGCACCCATGTCGAGCGTAACGCCGGGCCACAGCTTGGCGCCATCCCAGCGGAACACCTGGATGCTGCGCTCGACCATGTTCTGCACCAGCACGATCCGGCTGTCCCGGCTGAAGGCGATCCCTTGGGACCAGCGTCCGACAGGCGCTTCTGCCACTGGGCGCAGTTGGCGGTCCGCCAACTCGTAGATCGAAAGCCGCCCATGCTCCCCCAGGAAGGGATCGCCGGACGGCTTGGTCGTGCCCTCCAACGTGGCAACGGCCAGGAAGCGGCCATCCGGCGCCCAGCGCAGGCCCTCCGGCGAGCGTCCGACCGTTTGGGTTTGGATGGTGCGGAAGGGCCGGGTGGATAGGTCTATCAGGCTGACGGTATCGGCATCACCGTCGCCGCGGCCCATGTTGCTGACTGCGGCGAGCGTGCCGTCCGGCGACGTGTCTATCGTGTAGGGCGCCACGCCGGTCGTGATCGGCCTTGGGTCCACCGTGATGTTGGGTCCATCTATGTTCAGCACCATGACCTGGTTGTCGCCATAGCGCGTCACCAGCGCGGACTTGCCGTCGCCACTGAAGGCGATGCCGCTCGGCATGGACCCAATGCCCACCTGGACCGTGCCGGCCGGAGTCAAGCGCCGGTCGGTGATGGTGAACACCGATACGGTGCCGGCGACACGGTTGGCCACCAATGCCAGAGTGCCATCGGGGGAAATCCGCACGGTGCCGGCCCCGCCGCCGGCCCGCAGGTGCTGCACGGCCATCGGCGGCTTGGCCGTGAGGTCCACCACCGTCAGCCGGTTGTCCGGGCTGATGCCCGCCGTCCCCGCCGGGTCGGCGCGGGTGGCCGCGGTGACGATGGCGAAGGTTTCATCCTTGCTGATAGCCACGGCGGTCGGCGGGCCGACGACGCTGCCGGGTACCTCGATGATGTCCGTGACCTTGGGCGGCATTTGCGCCAGGTCTATGACGGACAGGGTGTCCGCCGAGACCTCCGGCGGGGCAACCTGGGCGCCGTTGACGAGCACGGTGTGGGCGTCGTTGGATGATAGGGCGATGTCCGCATGGGCCGGGGCGGCCAGAGCTGCCCCCAGGATCACCGCTGCCAAGGGCCAGGCCCACATCTCGGTCTCCACTATCTCAGGTTGTGCAGTACCGTACGTTACGCCTCGTTGCGACGGTTCACCAGTCCCGCCACATGGTCTGCAATGGCCAAGGAAGCGGTCAGGCCAGGGCTTTCGATGCCGAATAGGTGGACCAGGCCGCCGACGCCATGCTGCGCCGGGCCGGATATCACGAAGTCGGCGGCGGGCTCGCCGGGTCCGCTGATCTTGGGCCGGATGCCGGCATAGCCCGGCTGCAACGCCCCGTCTGGCAGCGCCGGCCAGTAGCGGCGTATGGCGGCGTAGAAGCCGTCGGCGCGGCTGATGTCCACGTCGTACTCCTCCCGGTCCACCCACTGCACATCGGGGCCGAAGCGGGCCTGGCCGCCGAGGTCCAGGGTCAGGTGGACGCCCAGCCCGGCGGCCTCTGGCACCGGGTAGATCAGGCGATGGAACGGGGCGCGGCCTTGCAGCGAGTAGTAGCTGCCCTTGCAAAGGTGCGCCTGCGGGATGGTTTCGGGCGGGACGCCGCCGATGCGCCGGGCCACGTCCGGGGCATGCAGGCCGACGGCGTTGACCAGGACCTCGCAGCTCAGCTCCATCGGCTCATCGCCGCCGATCTGCAGGACAAAGCCGCCGGGCTGGACGGCGCCGGACTGCACGGGAGCGTGGACGGCGACGGAGCCGCCGGCGTGCTCCAGGTCGCCCTGGTAGGCGAGCATCAGGGCGTGGCTGTCCACGATGCCGGTGCTGGGGGAAAGCAGGGCGGCGGCGGCGTGCAGGGCGGGTTCCAGGTGGCGGGCGTCCTGTTCGGACAGGTGCTCCAGGTCATCCACACCGTTGATGGCGGCCTTCTTGCGTATGCCGTCCAGCACCGGGACCTCCGCCGGCTCGGCGGCGACGATCAGCTTGCCGAGACGGCTGTGCGGGATGCCGCGCTCGGTGCAGTAGGCGTAGAGCATGTGCTTGCCCTGGACGCAGAACCGCGCCTTGAGGCTGCCGGCGGGGTAGTAGATGCCGGCGTGGACGACCTCGGAGTTGCGGGACGACGTGCCGGTGCCGATGCCGCCGGCGCCTTCGAGCACGAGGACTTCGCGCCCTGATTGCGCCAGGGCGCGGGCGGCGGCGAGGCCGACGACGCCGGCGCCGATGACGACGCATTCGATGTGGTCCATAGGTGGCAGCCTCCTTGCCGGGTCATCCAGCATTGTGGGGGTTGGGCGTCAACTGAGGAGGGGGCCATGGCGCTTGGGAGCCGCTCCGGGGCCGCATGCCGGCGCGGTCTCAATCCTGCGGGCGCATGACAATCCAGGTCGTCATGTCCCAGGCGTTTCTGATCCCGGCGAGCAGAAGCAAGCAGACGCCGAGCGCCAGGAGCGCACAAGCCGCTTCGGTTTCAACCGCGAGCGCTGCGCCCGCCGTTGCCAACAGCAGATATGCGGCGGCGGGGACGACGGTGTACCAGACCCGATCCTCGAGATCTATGGACGCCGCGATGCCGCCCTGGATCATCCGGCGCCACACGCCCCACGAATAAGCGGCGCCGAGCAGCCCGATGCTCACGAGCAGCACCATGGGCACGGCCCGGCCGGAGACAGGGAGGACCCCGATCAAGCTTGCCGCCAGGACGACGCTGAACGCGACCACGGTGGGCGAGAGGAAGGTGCGCAACCCGACCTGCCGTTCTTGGGTGAATACGCCGGTTCCGACCGACGCGGCGACGAACATGAGGCCGATCAGCGTCGCCGAGGCGGCTCCAAGGAGCATGTAGAAGTCGTGCCAGGGTCCGAATATGGGTTGCGGCACTTGCACACCTGCGGCCGGTTGAGGGGAAAGCGGCGTTGACGTGGGGCGTGGTCGCGGTCACCTGGGCAGCAGGCGGCACCGGCCTGGAACCGGCGCGCTGCCGTCCGCTTGGGCCTTGATTGACGCAACCTGGCCTTCGGCGCCAGCCGGCAACAAAAGTTGGCTACCGCGTCACCGGCTCCCCCCGGTCATCATCCTCGCGGTCGCTGCTCACCCCAATTGTCCGGATCAGCGCCGGGTGCATCACCCAGGCCGACAGCCGCTCGGTCCGCGGCACGGCGTGCCGCAGGCGGTCCAGCTCGGCCCGGGCATACGCATGGTGCGGCAAGGCGGCGATGGCCTCTGGCGTCATCCCATAGGCCAGCATCCGCCAGTCAATATTGCCGGTGAAGCCGTCCTGGCCGACCCAGTCCAGCAGCCTGGCGGCGCCGGTGGCACTGATGATGTAGCCGTCGCCGCCGGGCGCATTGTCCTCCGGCGGGAAGGTCAGCATGGCCTCCGCCAGTGGGCGCACGCTGGGCGCGTCAACGCCGGCCGGGTCAATACGCGGTTCCAGCCGGTCGTTGACGAAGCACAGGTCGTAGCCCGGCGGCAGTCCCAGCGGTCCCACGGTGCGCGGCAGGTCCATCAAGGGGATCACGTCGTCCTCGATCACCAGCAGGTGCGGCAGCCCCTGGATGCGCGCCCAGTCCCAAGCGGCGGCGTGGCTGAGGAAGCAGCCCAGCGTGCCGCGCCCGCCCTCGTCGCCGGGCTGGGACAGCAGGCGGGACACGGCGGCGGCGGGCAGACGGCTGCCCTCCACGGCGGGAATGCGGTGGACGCCGGGGAACATGCGCCCGATCCACTCCCGCCGCTCGCCGTTGCGGTCCAGGTTGATGACGGCAACGGCGAGCGGCTCGCCCTCGTCGGGGCGGGCAGCCACCGTGCGGGCGACGCGCTGATGCAGGGCGGCGGCCCCCCGCTTGGCGGCGTATTCGTGCGCTGGGTCCAGGCGGTGCGCCTCGGCGAAGGCGGCCTCGGCGGTCGGCCAGTCACGGCGCTGCCGGGCCACGTCGCCCAGCAGGGCGTGCAGGGCGGGGTTGCCCGGCATCGCATGCAGCATCCGCCGGGCGCGGGCGTCCAGCGCGTCCAGGTCGTCCAGGTGGTAGGCATACAGCGCGGTGTAGTGGGCCAGCCACTCCGCATCCGGCAGGCTGCGCGCGGCCCGGCGGAAGGCAGGGTCGGAGTCGGGGTAGTGCAGCGCGGCCTTCATGCTGGCCCGCAGCTCCAGGCCGAGCCGCCAGTCGTCCGGCGATTGCGCCAGGGCCGCGCGCCAGGCGGCCATGGCGTCGGCGTGGCGGCCGGCGGCGCGGGCAGCCAGGGCGGTTTGAACGGGATCAGGCATAGCGGCAGACTTGGCATGGAAAGGCCAGGACCGGAAGGCACGTGGCCAGAATAGGGACGGGTGGGCGCCGCGCCCTGTATTGCCCGCAAAACACGGATTTAAAAATTAGCGGCGCCGCTCAATTGGAATAGATTGACGCCCTGAACGGCCCAGCGTAGTTCTCCAAAAAAGCTGCACGAATTTAAATGCGTTAAGGTTAGAAAACAAATGAATACAAATCTTGGTATTTCATCCGGCATTCTCGCTGCGGCAAGCACAGATAATTGGTACAGCGTCAAGGTGAACTCGCCGCAATCGCTGAACCTGGATTTGCAGGCCGCGTTCGGCACCCCGTCCATGAGCCTGTTCGACTCGTCCGGCAAGCAGGTGGCGTCGAGCGGCGGCGCAACCCGAATCAACGACGGGTGGATCAATGACACCCTGGCCGCCGGCACCTACTTCGTTGATGTCAACAGCAGCGGCGACGCCGGCTACACCCTGACCGCATCCACCGGGACGCCCGCTACGGGGTCGGCGGACGTGGACACGGCCGGCCAAACCCTGATGACGGCGCGGGCGCTCGGCACACTCGGCGCGGCCCCGGTGTCCATCCCCGAAGCCATCGGCGGCAGCGACCCGTTCGATTACTATTCCTTCAACGTCGCGGCCGCGACCCAGGTGCGGGCCACCGTGTCCGGCTTGTCGGACAATGCGGCGTTCTTCCTGCTCAACGCCAAAGGCGAAGTCATCGCGCAAGGCAACGGCTCGCCAACGTCCAGCGTCACGCTGAACCAGGCGCTGGCGCCGTTGTCGTCGGGCACCTACTTCCTTGAAGTCGCGGACTCCAACACCTCGAAGTCCACAGGCTATTCGCTCGACATTACCGCATCGCCCGTCCTCACCATCGCGGGTGGCACGCCATCCGGCGCCTATGCCCTGGGCACGCTCGGCGCAACGGCCGCGCAGCACACGGACCGGCTGACTCCGCTGGCGGAGATCGGATACTACAGCTTCTCGCTCGGCGGCCCGTCGGCGGTCAGCGTGTCCGTGTCGGGCTTGACCGACAACGCCACGGTCTACATCCGCGATGCAAGCGGCGCGGTGGTCGCTTCCGCGCCCGGCACGAACCTCTCCGGGACTGGCGGCTACGCGAACGGCACCGTGGTCCTGAACTCCAAGCTCGCTCCCTTGGCGTCCGGCAACTACTTCGTGTCCGTGGAGGGCAACAGCCCGGCCACCGCGACGCCCTACACCATCAGCGCAACGGCCACGGCCATCCCGATTGGCGGCGGCAGCACCGCCGCCACCGCCACCAAGCTCGGCACCATAACCGCCAGCGGCACGACCATTTCGGACTTCGTTGGAAGCGTCAATCCGGTGAACGCTTACTCGTTCACCTTGGCTAGTGCGGCGACCCTGACCTACAATCTTTCCACTTACAGCAAGGATGTCCTGACCGGGCCGGTCAACATCGAGGTCTTAGATGCAAACCAAAATGTGGTCATTATCCAGGCAGGCACCTCGTCGCCTGTGTTGCAGAGCTCAGGGGACGGGTTCGACAACCTCTTCCTGACGCTCTCGGCCGGAACCTATTACACCTACATCACCGAGACCGCCAACGTTACGAGCACCAACTACTCGCTGACGCTGACCACGGCGTCGGTGACGCCGGGCGTTGTGGGCGACCCGGTGACGCAGAACGACGGCGTCAATATCGCCACGGCCCACAATCTTGGAACCCTGACGGCAACGGGATTGACCACTCCAGGCTGGATCAACCCCAGCAACCCGGAGTCTTGGTACAAGGTGACGGTCGGCACCTCCGGCATTCTGCAACTGGACGTGACAGGGGCGACGACGGGCACCACCCTTACCCTCACGGATGCCGGGGGCAACACGATCAAGAGTTTCGCATCAGACTCAGCTTCCGGCGCGCACCTTTGGGGCAAGTATGCCCCCGGGACCTACTACCTCAAAATCACCAATGACACCGTAGCAAATCGGACAGTTCAGACGGGCATCGGCACCGGCTACGTCCTGACCGCCGCCGAGCAGCCCATCACCGACAGCGCCGGCCCCAGCACGGCGACGGCGAGGGTGCTGGGCGCGCTCAGCACCGCGGCGATCACCGTGTCGGATTACGCCGGCGTCCTATACCCAAACGACTATTACACGTTCACCGTCACCAGCACGTCCGCCGTGAACCTGAACCTGGGGGGCTTGTCCAACAACGCCACGCTTTACCTGTTGGACGCCTCGGGGAACCAGGTCACGTCCGACAGCGGGACCGCCACCCGGAACGGCGCCGTCCAGCGCGTCCTTGCCGCCGGCACCTACTTCGCGCAGGTGTCTTCGTCCAACGACAACGACTTCACGCTGTCCATGTCTGCCACGCCGCTGGCCAACCAGGCCAGCACGTCGCGCGCTTCCGCCGCGGCGCTGGCCTCCACGCCCGTTGCGGCGAACGGCCCGATCCAGGCATATGTCGCGGCCAACATGTCGGCATCGTCCTACAGCGCGGCGGCAAGCGGCGCAGTGGTGGCGGCCTTGCAGGGGCTGCCGGGGGTGGGCGCGGTCGTGACCAGCGTCACCGGCGCCGGGCCGTTCGCGGTGGCCACGGGGGGCAACCTGAACATCGCCGTGGCCACCGCGCCATCGGCCAGCACCGCCATCGCCCTGCCCACGGGCTACGCCGCGCTGCAAGCGGAGGGCACGGGCGCCGCCACCTTGTCCGACGCGGGCACAGCCGGCGCGTTGCTGATCGGCTCCGCCGGGGCGACGGTGTTCAACTCCACGGGCCAGAGCGTGACGCTGGTGGGCGGCAACGGCGCCAACCGCTTCAACGTGTCCGGCTCGGCGGCGGTGACGACCGGCAACGGGGCGAGCACGGTGGTTGCCACCGGCACCGGCACGGCCAACGTGACGACGGGCACGGGCGGCAGCACGGTGGTGCTGGCCGGCGGCGGCGGATCGGTGCTGAGCGGCGGCGCGGACACGGTGTTCGGCGGCACCGGCGCCGTGAGCATCACGGCGGCCAACGTGTCAAGTGCGAAGGGGCTGACGGCGATCGGCGGCGATGCCAAGCTGACCTTCCTTGGCGGCGTCGGCACCTCGGTCGTGTTCGGCGGCAAAGGCGGCGTGGCCTATGCTCCCGGTGCCGCTTACGACATCGTGGTGGGTGGCGCGGGCGCGGTCAACGGCCAAACCGGCGCGGCGGGCGGGCAGTTGTGGGGCAACTCGGGCTCGGACGTTCTGCGGGCGGGGGGCGCTGCGTCGAGCGTTGTGGTGGCCAGCAAGGGCGGGCAGTTGTTCTCGACCGGCTCGGGCGGCAACTTCCTTATAGCGGGCGCCGGCACCACGGTGCTGGACGGCAGCCAGGCGAGCGGCAACGATGTGTTCTTCGGCGGGGGCACGGGCACGCAGTCCAGCATCCTGCTCGGCTCAGGCAACGATCTGGTCGGCACGGGCACTGGCGCCAGCACGGTGCAGTTGGGCTCGGGGCATAGCGCGGTGTTCGCCTTCGGCACGAGCACGATCACGGCAGGAACGGGCGGCGCGGACCTGGTGCTCGGCGGCAGTGTAACACTCGCTCTGGCGCAAGGGGCGGCGCGCAACTTCTCGCTGTATAACTTCGTGTCGGGCACCGACAAGATCAGCTTGTCCGGCTACGGCGCGAACGCAGTGGCAAGCGCGGTGGCGAGCCAAGTGAACGGCGGCGGGCAAACGGTGCTGACCTTGTCGGACAGCACCAAGCTGCAACTGATCGGGGTAACGAAGGTGGACAGCAGCTTCTTCGCCTGATCCAGGCATGGCTTGACCCAAGTGCCGGCCAGGCGTTGCCGTCTGGTCGGCCCCAGTCGTGCCATGTTCTGCATTCACTGTTATCATTGATTGCAACACAGACCTGGATCCCTCCTTTGCACCGACGTCACCTCATCCAATCCGGTGCAGGCCTGGTCGCGGGCGTCCTGCTCGGCGCCGCCGGCGAGCCGGCAGGGCCGACGCCGTTCGATGGCGCCACGGTCCGCCGCTTGGCGCAGGCGCTCAGTAAGCAGCCCTTCGCCGCTCCCGATACCGGCCTGCCCGGCCCGGTGGACCATCTGACCTACGAGCAATACCGCGCCATCACCTACAAGCCCGACCGCGCTTTGTGGCGGGACGGCGCCCCGTTCCAGGTGCAGTTCTTCCCGCGCGGCTTCCTGTATCGCCCGGCGGTCGAGGTGTTCGAGGTATCCGCCGGGCAGGCCGCCCGCGTCGCCTACTCGCCCGACCTGTTCGACTGGCCGGACCCGGCGATGCGCCTGCCGGACCTGGGCTTCGCCGGTTTCCGCATCCATGCCCGGCTGAATCGTCCCGACGTGTTCACCGAGGCCGTGGTGTTCCTGGGCGCCAGCTACTTCCGCGCCGTCGCCAAGGACCAGGTGTATGGCCTGTCCGCCCGCGGCCTCGCCATCGGCACCGGCAACCCGCGCGGCGAGGAGTTCGCGCGCTTCCGCTCGTTCTGGCTGGAGCGTCCGGGGGACGGCGCCGGGTCCATGGTGGTGCATGCGCTACTGGACACCGCGAGCACCACCGGCGCCTACCGCTTCACCATACGCCCCGGCGAAACCACCGTGTTCGACGTCGAAAGCGTGCTGTATCCGCGCACGGACATCACCGAGCCGGGCCTGGCGCCGCTGACCAGCATGTATCTGTTCGGCCCGGCCGACCGCCCGCGCGACGACTGGCGCCCGGCCGTGCACGACAACGACGCCCTGCAGATGTGGACCGGACGGGACGAGGCGCTGTGGCGCCCGCTGGCCAACCCCGTGGACCTGCAGGTCAGCGCGTTCGGCGACAGCAACCCGCGCGGCTTCGGCCTGATGCAGCGTGCCCGGGCCTTTGCCGACTACCAGGACTTGGAAGCGCAGTATGGCCGCAGGCCCGGCCTTTGGATCGAGCCGATCGGCGACTGGGGCGGGGGCGCCGTCAACCTGGTGGAAATTCCGACCGCCAACGAGACCAACGACAACATCGTCGCCTTCTGGCGCCCAAAGGAGCCGCTGCGGAAGGGCGGCGAGTATAGCGCCACCTACCGGATGCACTGGGTCTGGGACACGCCGGTGGCCGGCAAGCTGGCGCGGATCGCCGCCACCCGCAGCGGCGCTGTGCCGGGCGGGCGGGTGTTCGTGCTGGACATCGTGGGCGACCCGGTGAAGGGCCTGCCTGCCGATGCCAAGGTGCATCCGGACATCTCGGCGAGCACCGGCAAAGTCGGCGGCGTCTTCAGCGTGCCCAACAGCGAGACCGGCGGCTGGCGCGTCAGCTTCGAGCTGCAGCCGGACGGCGCCAAGGTGTCGGAGTTGCGCTGCGTGCTGCTGGGCGAAGCCGGGCCGCTGTCGGAAACCTGGCTGTATCGCTGGACCGCCTAATGGACGTGCTGCTGCCCGTGTTCCGCGCCCTGCCGGACGAGGCGCCGCTGGCGATGCCAGTGCAGGACCTGCACGCGGCGCCGGGCCATGCGCCACGGCCGGCGACGCGGCCGACGAGGATCGTGGGACGCCGGGCCTTCGTGATCGGCGGTGCTGTGCTCCTGACGCTGTATGCCTCCTATGAGATGTACTGGGTGCTTGGTGGCGCGGCGACGGTGCTGGGCTGGACGGTGCTGGCGCTGTTCGTGGTGCTGTTCGCCTGGATCGCGCTGGCCTTCACCAGCGCGGTCGGCGGGCTGTGGTCCACGCTGTGCGGCGGCGGATTGGAGCTGGGGCTGGACGGTCCCCTGCCCGTCCCCGGCCTGCGTACCGCATTGCTGATGCCGACCTACAACGAGGACCCGGCGCGCGTGATGGCTGGCCTGCAGGCGACCTACGAGTCGCTGGCCGCCACCGGCCATGCCGGCGCCTTCGATCTGTTCATCCTGAGCGATACCACCGACCCCGACGCATGGATCGCCGAGGAGGCGGCGTTCCTGGCGCTGCGGGAGCGCACCGGGGCGGCCGAGCGCGTCTTCTACCGCCGCCGGCCGAAGAACACCGAGCGCAAGGCAGGCAACATCGCCGACTGGGTACGCCGCTGGGGCGCGGCCTATCCCGTCATGCTGGTGCTGGACGCGGACAGCGTGATGGAGGGGGAAACCCTGGTGCGCCTGGCCTGCGCCCTGGAGCGCAATCCCGGCGTCGGCATCCTGCAGACGTTGCCGGTGATCGTCGGCGCCACCACGCTATTCGCGCGGATGCAGCAATTTGCCGGGCGGGTGTATGGCCCGCTGATCGCGCAGGGGATTGCCTGGTGGCACGGGTCGGAGGGCAACTACTGGGGCCACAACGCCGCCATGCGTACCGCCGCCTTCGCCGCCGCGGCGGGGCTGCCGACCCTGCCGGGCCGGACTCCGTTCGGCGGCCACATCCTGAGCCACGACTTCGTCGAGGCCGCACTGATCCGCCGGGCCGGCTGGGCGGTCCATATGGCGCCGGGCCTGGGCGGCAGCTACGAGGAAGGGCCGCCATCCCTGACCGACGTGGCGGTGCGGGACCGGCGATGGTGCCAGGGCAACCTCCAGCACGCCAAGGTGCTGCCGGCGCGGGGGCTGCACCCGGTCAGCCGGCTGCATCTGCTGATGGGGATCGGCAGCTACATCACCTCGCCGTTGTGGCTGCTGTTCCTGCTGGCGGGCGTGCTGATCTCCCTGCAATCGCGGTTCGTGCGGCCGGAATACTTCGGGGAAGGCCGGGCGCTGTTCCCGTCCTGGCCGCAGGTTGACCCAGTACTGGCGGCGCAGGTGTTCACCGGCACGATGGCGGTGCTGCTGGCGCCGAAGCTGCTGGCCTATCTCGCCCTGCTGTGGGACGGCGCGCTGCGGCGCGGCTGCGGCGGCGGGGTGCGGACCGGGCTGGGCGTGCTGGTGGAAACCGTGCTGGGCGGGCTGATCGCGCCGGTGGCCATGCTGATCCACACCGGTGCGGTCGCTGGCATCCTGTTGGGGCGCGATGGTGGCTGGAACCCGCAGCGGCGCGATGACGGGCGGGTGCCGCTGCGGCAGGTCGTGGCGGGATACTGGCGGCTGACGCTATTTGGGCTGCTGCTGGCCGGGGCGGTCTGGACGGTGTCGGAGGCGTTGTTCCTGTGGATGCTGCCGGTGCTGCTGGGCCTGGGCCTGGCGATCCCACTGGTGGCATTCACCAGTAGTCGTGCCGCCGGGCAGGCGATGCGGCGGCTGGGCCTGCTGGGCACGCTGGAGGAGCGGCAAGCGCCCGCCGTGCTGCTGCGGGCTGCCGCCCTGTCGCGCGAGTTGCGGTGCCCCGCGGAGCCGGCCATCCCGCGCCTGCTGCGCGACCCCGCCCTGCTGGCCCGGCATCGCGACATGCTGCCGCCAGCCCGCCGCCGCGGAGCGGGCCTGGTTGACACGGCGTTGGCTGTCGGGCTGGCGAAAATCGCTGATGCCGACACGGTGGCAGAAGCAGCAGCTTCGCTGTCCCGGGCCGAAGCGGCGGCGGTGCTCGGCAACACCGAGGGGCTTCATGCCCTGGAAAGCCTGGCCGGGTAATGCCGGCGTAACCGATAGGGATGCCGATGACCGTTCGAACCTGGGCCTGGCCTGTCCTGCTCGCCGCAGCGTTGGCCGCATTCCCCCTTGGCGCCGGTGCGGCGGAGCGGCCCGGCGCCGGATGTGGTGCCGGGTTCAAGGTCGCGCTCGATGTCGGCCACACCCTGTCCCAACCCGGCGCGACCAGCGCAACAGGGGTGACAGAGTTTGCCTACAACCAGCGCCTGGCCCTGGCGGTGGCCGACGCCCTGCGCCGCGGCGGTATCGCCACCGTGCTGATCGGCGAGGATGGCGGGCCGATGCCGCTGCTGAACCGGCCCCGGCTGGCGCAGGCGGCTGGGGCGTCGCTGTTCCTGTCGCTGCACCACGATTCCGTGCAGCCGCAATATCTGTCCACCTGGATGGCGGGCGGTCAGGCGCGGCAGTACAGCGACAGGTTCCACGGCTACGCGGTGTTCATGTCGGACGCCAACCCGCGCCGGGCCGACAACCTGCGTATGGCGACGCTGCTGGGCAGCCAGATGCGCGCTGCCGGTTTCTCCCCGTCGCTGTATCATTCCGAGCCGATCCCAGGCGAGGGACGGCCGTTGGTGGATGCGGCGCTGGGCATTTTGCGCTTCGACGGGCTGGGAGTGCTGCGGACTGCAACCATGCCGGCGGTGCTGCTGGAGGCCGCAGTGATCGTGAACCGGGAGGAGGAAACGGCGATCCAGCAGCCCGCCACGCTGGACCGGATGACAGGAGCAATTGCCGGGGCGGTGCGGCGCTACTGCAGCGGGGGGGCTGGTGCGGCCATGTAGCCAGGCCGTGCATCTCGGGGTTTGATCGGCAAGCGGCCGGGGACAACGTAAGGCGGATAAGCGCAGCGCCATCCGCCGACCTGTAGCGCCGCGATTTGGCGGGAGGCGCTGCGCTTTCCCGCCCTACATGCGGGCGAACGGTGGCAGGTCGGAACCTTCCCGGCCCACCTACTCCTGTGCCGCCAACCGAGCCGCCTGGTCCTCCGCCGTCAGCCGGTCCACGATGTCGTCCAGGTCGCCCTGCATTACCTGCTCTATCTTGTGCAGCGTCAGGTTCACCCGGTGGTCCGATACGCGGCCCTGCGGGAAATTGTAGGTGCGGATGCGCTCGCTGCGGTCGCCGGTGCCGACCTGGGCCTTGCGGTCGGCGGCGCGCGTTTCGGCCAGGCTGCTGCGCTGGGCCTCATACAGTCTGGCGCGCAGGATCTTCATCGCCTTGGCGCGGTTCTTGTGCTGGCTGCGCTCCTCC
>CAXTCI010000065.1:0-26466 GCA_964242325.1 uncultured Acetobacteraceae bacterium | reverse complement strand
CGAACGCTTGGGTAGGACCCAAGACCTGCTCGCTCCAACACCGATCCACCAAGCCAAAAAGCACAGCGACGCAGCAGTTCAGGGATGTCTGACACGGTCCCTGTTGCCCCGTGACTAACATCGCAGCCAACTCGAAATGTGGCACGACCGCGGGTCAGAAGCAGCGGTTACCAGTGCATGCACTATGCCTAGACCGGTTTGCGTCCAGACTGCACGCAAACCGGTCTAGCTTTTTGTTTGCAAGCAGAAACCTGCAGTTTCAGGTCTGGTCGCTAAGCGCCCAGTCCTGACTGCAATCTGCTCTAATCCCGATTGGGCTGGCAACTGGTTATGCATCGTATCTAGCCTTGGTCCAATCCCCTGCGACAGGCGGTGTAGCCTCGGCAGCCCCGAGGCCACGCCGCATCGTTAGGGTGTCACTGCTTCGCCTTCAGATCGCCCAGCAGCTTGCTGGCTGCAGCTTTGTCCTGGAAGTTGGCTGGTTCAGCGGTAAGAATGTCCAACAACTTCATTGCGTCCGCCTGCTGCCCAGAGTCGTTCAACGCGACGGCCAGGTGATATCGTATCGTCGGATCGGTCCCTCGGCCGGCAACTGCCTGCTGCAACAACGGCAGCCCCGCCTTGGGATCGCCGGTGGTCACGAGAAGCCAACCCAACGTATCGGCAGCTTCTGTCGACGGCGATAGCAGGTAGGCCCGCCTTGCTATGGGCAACGCTTCGGGGTTGTTCCGCTGTTGATACACCCAAGCCAGGTTGTTGAGTGCCACCGGGTCGTTGGGCCGCTTTGCCAAGACTGCTTTCAGCCGGGTTTCTGCGTCCGGCAGGCGGCGCGCACTGATGTCCAAACTCGCAAGCATCAGAGTCGGATCCATCTCGTCCGGATGCTGCGCGAGCCACCCCCGCAACACGGTGGCCGCCTGCTCCTGCCCGCCGCCGCTGACCAGAGCGGCGGCCTGGCGCATCGCCAATGCGGTGGACGGAGCCGCCTTCATCTCATCAGCGAACGCGTTGGCGGCATCGCCGTATCGCTGGTTCGCCATCAGCAGGTCGCCCTTCAGCACTCCGGCTGCAGGCATGTTCGCCGCGTTGCGGCGCAGCTCGTCCGCCTTTGCCAGTGCCGCGGGCAGACCGCCGGTCCTGTTCTCGACCAGCACCATGGCCTGCATCATGCCGAGATTGCCGGGTGAATTCCGCAGCGAATCCGTCAGTACCTGGCGTGCGGCCAGGTAATCCTTGGTGTTGATCAGCAGTTCGACATAGGAGCGCAACGCCTCAAGGTCGCTCGGAGCGGCGGCGACGTAGCGCTGTAAAGTCGCCTTCGCCCCCTCCATGTCACCCGATGCCGCCTGTGCGCGTGCCTGGGACGGCAGAAGTGACGTCGGCAGCGTGCCGCCAGCGGTCGTCCTCGCCTCTTCCAAAGTGGCCAGCGCGCCGGGCGCATCCTTGCTTCGGATCTGCAGATCGGCGATGGCCGCCGTCAACGCGGGATTGTTCGGCGTCGCCGTCCGTGCAGCCCGCACGAGGGCAATGGCGTCCGCCGCCCGATCCCGCCTTACCAAATCGGACACCAGCGTGTTCAACGCCTGCGGCTCCGCCGGTGAATGGGCGAGCACCGTACGCAACGTCGCCTCGGCTTCAGCCGGCTTATTTTGCAGATAATCGACCTTGGCCAGGTTTACCGGCGCCGTGACCGACTGCGGGAAGCGTTGCGCGACATCGGCGAATGCCGCACGCGCTCCATCAAGGTCGCGCCGAGCCAGTTTGACGAGGCCGGTCAGGATGCCAACCTGCTCGGTTTCGCCGACCTGCCCCCGCATCCGGTCGAGCGCCGCCTGCGCCTTGTCCGCGTCACCCGTTGCCAGCGCCGCCGCGACAAGCGCTTCCCCGGCATTGGCCTGCTTGGGCGCGATGTCCAGCGACCGCTCCAGCGCCGTCGTGGCGCCGCCAGTGTCGCCCATCTGCAGCTTGCTGGACGCGAGCCGGGTTAGGATAGCCGCGTTGTCGGGGGCGAGTTCTGAAGCGCGCTGGAAGCTCTGGGCCGCCTGCGGCGCCTTGCCGTCCACGGCATAGGCCCTGCCGAGCAAGTCCTGGGTGTCCGCATCGTTCATTCCGGCCTTGATGGCGCTGGTCAGCGCCGCGACCGCCCGTTCTGGCCGCCTATTGGCAATCTCTATCCGCGCGAGCAGGCGCACCCCCTCCACATCCAGCGGCACGCGGGCCACATAACGGGAAGCAGCGTCAGCCGCAGTTTCAAGCTGATTCAGGTTCGCCTTCACGATCGCATCGAAATATAGGCCGCGTGGCATCTGCGCGATGACCGGCTCCAGCTTCGTCAGCACCGCATCGGCTTCCGCGAACTTGCTGGCACGGACCAGGAGAACTAGGTCCAGGTACGACGCCATGGGAATACGATTGTCTTTGGACAGAACATAGTCCACGTCGGCCCTTGCCTTCGTGTCCTGCCCGGCCTGCAGCTCCTGGCCCGCCCGCTCCAGCCGCAACGGCAGGCCGGTCGGAGCGGCGGCGACCGCCTTGTCCAAACTTTCCAGGGCGCCAGTGCGGTCACCCTTGGCCGCGAGCAGCTGCCCCTTCAACATGAGCGAATCCGCACGGTTCGGCTGGATCGCAAGTGCCTGCTCAATCTGCGCGGACGCCTCGGGCAGGTTGTTCTGCAACAGGGCAAGCCGGGCAGATGTAGTGATGGCCTCCACGTTCTGCGGCGCCAGCCGGTGGGCCTCAGCCAGGCCGGCCTGGGCGTCGGCAGGCTTCTGCAGCGAGATCTGCGCAAGGCTGCGGATCACCAGGTTGACCGCACTTGCCTCGGGCGTGCTGGCCGTCGCCGGCACCTGCGCCAGCACGTCATCGAAGCGGCCCTGCGCCAGCATGGCCTGGCCCAGCAGGGGCGTCACGGCCTCGGCGCTGTAACCCAAATCGCGTGCCGAGCGCAGCTCACGCTCGGCAGCAATGGGGTCGCCGCCCTGCAGCTGCAGCTGTGCCAGGCGGAAGTGGGCCTCCGCGTTGTTCGGCTCCTCCTTGACGGCGTTGCGCAGCTCGATCTGCGCGCCGCGCAGGTCGCCCTTGGCTTGCAGTGCGCGGCCATTCTCCAAAGGAGTTCCGCGATGGGTGTAAACCCACGCACCGCCGCCTGCCCCGACCGCCAGGAGCACCGCCGCCGCGGGAATGATCAGCTTGTTCATGCGTCTGCCCGATCCTGAGTGACTACGTCGTGCGCGTCGTTGGCGTCGGGTGCCGGTCCTCCCGTCGCCGAGGAGTGGCCGTTCGCCTCAAGCCCATGCGCTTCAAGCAGAGTATACAGCGTCGGACGACTGATTCCGAGCAGCCGTGCAGCGGTGGCCAACGTGCCGCTGCTGCGGGCCAAGGCACGCTGCACCACGTCCCGCTCCGCCCGTGCCCGGGCCGTCCGCAGGTCATAGGCGGTGAGATCTTCCACCCCGGCCGCAAGCTCCAGGTCCGTGGCAGTGATCAGGCGCCCCTCCGACATCAGCACGGCGCGCTTCATCCGGTTTTCCAGCTCACGGATGTTGCCGGGCCAGGGATGCACTTCCAACGCCGCCAGAGCGTCGTCCGAGAAGCCACGGACACTGCGGCCGAACTCACGGCTGAACAGGCCCAGAAAGTAACGGGCCAGCAACAGCCGGTCGCCGCCGCGGTCGCGCAGCGGTGGGATGCGTATGGTCACGGCGTTCAAGCGGTAGAACAGGTCGCCGCGGAACCGTCCCTGATCCACCTGGTCCTGCAGCATGGCATTGGTCGCGGACACGACCCGCACGTCCACCTTGATCGGCTGGCGTCCGCCGATGCGCTCGATGACCTGCTCCTGCAGAAAGCGCAGCAGCTTGACCTGTAGCGGGTGCGGCAGGTCGCCGATCTCGTCCAGGAACAGCGTCCCCTTGCTCGCCAGCTCGATTTTGCCAAGCGTTTGCTTGACGGCGCCGGTGAACGCGCCGCGCTCGTGGCCGAACAGCTCGCTTTCCAGCAGCGCCTCGGGGATGGCACCGCAGTTGATGGCGACGAAGGGCTGGCGTGCGCGCGGGCTGAGATCGTGCAGCGCACGGGCCAACGCCTCCTTGCCGGTGCCGCTCTCGCCCAACAGGAGGACCGCGACGTTGGCGGGCGCCAGCTTCTCCACGTCCCGGCAGACCTTCATCATGGCGGAGTCTGCAGCGACGATGCCCTTGATCGGGGATGGCGCCGGGCTGTCCTGGTTGCGTCGGTTCTCGTCCTCCAGGGTGCGCAGGCGGAGGCTACGGGCGACGATGGTGCTAAGCATGCCGATGTCGATCGGCTTTTCGCAGAAATCGTAGGCCCCGGCGGCGATGGCGCGCAGCGCATGGCTTCGGTCGCCATGGCTGGTGGCAACGATCACCTTGGTGTCGGGCACTTGGCGGGACATGCCGTCCAGGGTGGCGAACCCTTCGCTGACGCCATCGGGGTCCGGGGGTAGGCCGAGGTCCATGATGGCAACCGCCGGACGTTCCTTGGCCGCCACCTGCAAGGCCTGGGCGCGGGTGTGGGCGAACAGCACCTCGCAGGACGGAAATGCCCAGCGATACTGGCTGCACAGGCCCATGTCGTCTTCGACGATCAGCAGCTTTGGCAGGCTCATGCCCCACCCTCCATGGACGCTAGCTGCGGCGATTGAGCAGTCAGCGGCTCCGCCCCATCTGCGCGCGGCAAGGTGATCCGCATCGTTGTCCCCGACATCGTCCGCGCTCCGCCCGCCTGCACACTGATGGCCTGCACGTCGCCTCCGCCTTCCCGCACCAGCTCGCGCGCCTGGAACGCGCCGATGCCGGAGCCGTGCCGCTTTGACGTGCCGAACGGTCGGAACAATCCGTCGCGGATGAACTCCTCCGCCATGCCTGGGCCCTTGTCCACAATGTCGATGACCACCTGACCCACCTCATGACGAACCCGTATCAGTATAGTGGTTCCGGGTGCTGCCTCTACAGCATTGTTCAACAAATGTGTTAAAGCTGTGTCGAAAGCATCTGCTGACATGGCGACCGTCGCGGTGGACCCGTCATGCTCCACCGACACCGCAGCCTTGCGGACACGCCGGTATGTAGCTGCCAGCTCCTCCAGCCGCGGCAGCGGCGCCAGCGCGGCCGGCGCACGGTCGGCCGTTGGCTCATCCAGCCGGCGTATCAGGTGCGTGATCTTGGCGACCGACGCGCCGATGGTGTCGAGCATGTCGCGCTGGAACTCAGGATTGGCGATGTGCCGTTCGGCATTGGATAGAAGCAAGCTGAGTTGGCTTGAAACGTTCTTGATGTCATGCGCGACGAAGGCAAATCGCTTGCCGTAATCGTGCAACTGCCGGGTTTGCAGCAGAACCCGGGTGGCTCGCTGTTCCGCGACATAGGTCGCCACTTCACGCCCGACGATGCGCAGGAGGTCGAATACCTCCTGATCGAGTTTGAAGGGCGCCCGCGGCGGCGCCAGCAAGACGACGCCGGTCTGCACCAGCCCGTGCGCAAGTGGAACGCCGAGCCAGACTCGACCCAGCTGCTCGACCGGCCCAGAGCGGAGGACGGGATCGTCGCGGTCCAGCCGCACGATCCAACTTCCGCCTTGCATCGCCACCACCGCCGGATGGTCAGCCGGCAGAGAGGTCGTGGCCGGCATGTTCCAGGACCCCGCCCACTGGAACGACCCCTGTCCAGCGTCGCGCAGGAACAGCGCGCCGCCAGGGCTGTCCACGACGTCCGACATCGCCTGGATCACCCGGCTGTGCAGCGCGGTCCGTCCAACCGGCCCGTCGCCCGACAGCGTATCTATGCAGGCCAGCCATTGTCGCTGATAGTCATATCGGGTCGCGAAGAAGTGCTGCACCACCACGCGCCGGAGGACAGATCTCGCCGACCCAGACGTCAGCATCACTCCCAGCCCCATCAGCCCGGCGAACACCAGGCTGACCTGCACCAGCCACCCCCAGTCTGCACCGAACCGGCGGAAAATCTCGCCAGCCAATGACAGCGCCAGCAACACGGCGCCGCTCAGGATCAGTGTCGCGCTATGGAACACCGCCGTGCGCGAGAGCTGCAATGTCCGCCGCCACCGGCGGTCCCGCGCCGCGGCAACCACCAGCAACGGAGACACTGTCAGCCACGCCACCACGCGTGCGCCCGCGAAGGCGCCATAGGCCTGGCGGAACAGCACGGCGTCCGCGCAGATCAGCACGTCGAAGCAGGCCAGGCCGCCTAATAGCACGCACGGCAGCGCGACGTGCCAGCGGTTAGTTTCGGGCACGTTGAAGTAAACGTTTTCCATAAGGAGCAACGCACAAACGGCAACGCCCAGCCGAACGATTATGCCGAGCGACCACAATGACCCTTGGCCAGAGTTCGGATGCCAGTCCATCCACCCCGCAGCAATCGCAAGCGGCATTGCAACAATGCCGATCAGTGCAAACGCCCGCCCGGATGAGTCCTCACCGGCCGGGACGTAACGGCGGTAAAGGTGAAGGATGAAGCCGAACCAAGCCAGGGTACGCACCAAGTCCAGCGCACCCGGCAATCCAGTGAAACTATCGCCCGGCAATGCCGCGGAGACGGCTGCCCAGCCGGCTGTCGCAGCGCAGCAGGCTGGCAGCAACCATCCGCCTAACCGGGTTCCCTGCCAGGCAATTAGCCCAGACAGCATGGCGTAAACTGCGGCGCAGGTGCCGAACAGAAGCTGCGCCGTGATCATTGGAGCCTTGCTCCTCCAGATGCGTCAGCAGGCAGCCTAACGAGAGCCTTCCTGGAACAGGATTACCCGCACGGTGGCAAACAGGATGGACAGATCAAGGAAAAGGCTGCGGTGCTTTACGTAATACAGATCATAAGACAGCTTGCCACGCGCATCCTCGATCGACGCGCCATAGGGAAAGTTGACCTGCGCCCAACCCGTCAAGCCCGGCTTGACCCTAGCACGTTCGCGGTAGAACGGGATGGCCTCGGCCAGCTTCTCGACGAAGTGCGGACGCTCCGGACGCGGGCCGATGAAACTCATCTGCCCGCGAAGGATGTTGATCAACTGCGGCAACTCGTCAATCCGCGTGCGCCGCATAAACGATCCGATGCGCGTGACGCGGGGATCACGCTGCTTGGCCCAGGCCGGGCCTTGCGCCTCGGCATCGGCACGCATGCTGCGGAACTTCAGCAGGGTGAACGACCGACCGCCCAGCCCGACCCGCTCCTGCCGGTAAAACACCGGACCTGGGCTGTCCAAATGGACGAGCAGGGCGACGAGCAGCATCAACGGCAGAGTGAAAATCAGCAGGGCAAGGCTGATGCCGATATCTCCAATGCGGTTCACGGCGGCCTGCACGCTGCCGGTCCGAACGGTATCCACCGCCGCAACCCAGGTTGCATCCAGGTGGGCGACGTCCACCCGCTTCAGCCAGCGCTCCCAGAACTCGCCCTCGTTTTCAACGACGATGCCGGCACGTGCGTAGGCGGCACGGCTGTGGGCATCCAGGCCAGCGTAGGCCCGAGGTGATGCCAGGACATTGCGGACCCCTGCCCGCTGCAGCACGGCCGGGTCCGGCACGGCGCCATCAGCCCCGCGCAGGTCAGAGATCTCGATGAAGCCCGAATGGGCTTCCCGAACCTCCGCAGCCGTGCGGGCAACGGAACCGATGGGACCGAGAACCGCGACCCGCCGTACGAACAAGCCGGACCGGACCGCCGCGAGGAACAGCAGGCGGATTGCGAATAGCGCTGCGACCCAGGTGGCGACCACCTTGACCGGCCAAAACGCGTCCGGCCCAACCAGGCGGGCCACGTCCAGCCCGAGCAGCCAACTCACACCCCAGGCGGCCGGGAAGGCCACCAGCCCGCCCAGAGCGGTGTTCACGAGCATCGAGCGGGTGCGGCGGAACGCTTCCGCACGATACAAGCCGATCGCCGAGGTGGTGAGCACGCCTGTCAGCGCCAGCACCACCGCATGATTGACCAGGGAGTGATGGAATTCTGAGCCATGACCGGCCCCGAGCAGTGCATATGCCAACCAGAAGGACAGGGCCAACTCCAGCAGCCACAATCCAATCAACTCAAACGCGACCTGGTTTCCTGCGAGACGTGACATGCCGCAACCCCGTATTACAACGCTCTGTATTATAGCGTCCCATGCACTTACGACGCTCTTTGAACCAAGGCAGGTGACGGAGGTCACTAGCCGCAGCTCAAACCAGGGTGCAACCATAATGGTGCCCCCAGAACATCCCTGCCGCTATCGCATGTCTTGTTATAACGCAACGCAAGCGCAACACACATTCTCATGTTCTCATGTTGAAGAGCAACAGCCAGCCAGGCTGAACCGGTCAAATCGTTGAGACAGCTTGAACAATTCAGACATAATTTTGCTCCAAATTTGTGACATGGGAGCGCCATGTGGCAGGACTTGGAAGAAGCGTGGTTTCCCATCCAGACGGCGGGGTGCTGCAAGATTATAACCGCACCACCATCGCGCAGTAAGGTAGGATTAGTCAGGGTGTACGGCCAAACTGTGGCAAATCGTCGGCAGCCAATCGGCTGTAATGCAACGGTCCCACGGGCTTGACCATGTCCATGCACTCGGTATGCCTCGGTCTGGTTGATTCTTGCGCGTCTCTGCAAGATACCGCACGGCCAGAGCCTGGCGTTTCGGTTTCGGTTCGATGAAGGGTATTGGTCCTTGATGCTTAGACGCTCCCCACACGTCCTGTACCGCCATGGTTTCGGGGATGATTGCCGCCCGACTGGCACCTCGCTGCCGAAACCGATCCAGCGCTTCCGGACGGCACGGCGATGAGCGCGCCCGATCATCTGATTGAGCGTGCTGCCGCCTTGCTGCGAGGAGCAGGACAGCTCACCGTGCCGACGGAACCGGTGGTGCACCCCTCGGCACTGCAACCGCCCGCTTCACCCGGCCTTGATGCCGAGGAGGGTCCCCCGCCCGTCAGCCGCATCTTCGTGCCGGTGCCGCAAGGCAAGCCTTCCCTCATACGGCCCTTCGAAGCCCAACCTGCGCCTGTGCTTGCCGCTGCTGTCAAGCAAGCGCCCATCCGCCCAGAAGTCCCGCCCGAGAACACGTTGCCGCCCCCGCCGGAGCTGCCGCGGGAGATTGCTGCGCCGCAGCCGGCGGACCTGCCGCCGGTGCCATCCCTGCCCGACCGGAGGCTGATTGGGTATGACCGGCTGCAGGCTGCCGGCATGGTCATGGCGCGGGGAAGCCGCAGCCGTATCTCCGAGGAATACCGGATCGTGCTGGGCCGGGTCCTCCGGGCGCTCAGGGAAGACCCTGACGGGGGAAGCGCCGCCAACCTGCTCATGGTCACCAGCGCCAAGCCAGGAGAGGGCAAAAGCTTCACCGCCCTTAACCTGGCAGGCAGCATCGCACAACACACCTCTGAAAAGGTTGTGCTCATTGACCTCGACGCGAAGGTGCGGCCGTTGACGGCGCTGCTTGGCGCGGCGGACGAACCCGGCTTCTATGAACTGGCGGCCAATCCTCGCCTCGACCCGCAGACCGTCGTGCTGCCAACTGCCGTCGCTGGCCTGTCCTTCATCCCGGTGGGCCACCGCCTCGGGGACATGGACGGCCAGGCGGGTGCCGGGATACTCAACGATGCCATCACCCAGATCGCCCAGCGTTTCGCCGGCCATGTCGTCGTGCTGGACGCCCCGCCATGCCTTTCTACCAGCGATCCCAGTACAATCGCCCCCGTCGTCGGCCAGATCGTCATGGTGATCGAGGCTGAGCGCACCCAGCGCAACGAGGTCGAGGCTGCCTTGGACCTGGTCCGCGTTTGCCCGAACATCACCATGCTGCTCAACAAGGTGCAGCTTACCAGCAGCCACACATTCGGCGCCTACGATTACTACGGAACATACAGCTAGTGGATCGCAACGCGCCGTATCCTGGCCGTGTCCTTGCCGGAGCCGCGATTGCCGCGCTGGGCTGCGCCGCTGGGCCGGCAACGGCCCTGGCACAGCTGATCGGCGGGGGCAGCACGCAACCGGCGACCGGCTTCGACGCACCCAGGGTCGGCGACCTTGGAAGTGCCCTGCAAACCTACCTGCCGGGTGGGCCGGCAGGAACGGTCGCACCGAGGACAATTGGGCCGAACTGGCAGATATCACCCTCCATCGGGGTGGATGTTGGCCTCACCGACAATGCATTGCGGGTCAACAGCCCACGCCGGGCGGACGTGTTCACGTTGATCACACCCAATATCCAGGCGTCGGCTGATACCGCCCGGGTCCAGGCCAATGCCTCGTATACGCCAAGCATCAGCATCTACGCCATCAACAGCAGCCAAAGCGTGGTGGCCCAGTCCGGCCAGGCCGGAGCGCTGGTAGCGCTGGTTCCAGAGGCCGTGTTCCTGGACCTGCGCGGCAGCATTTCGGAAAGCTCGCTGTTCGGCGGTTTCGGATCGGCAGACGGGCGCGGCTATAACAACAACAACCAGGTGACTACCTACGCCTTCAGCCTGACGCCCTATGTGCAGCACCGCTTCGGCGGCTATGGAACCGCCATAGCCAGCTACTCCCTCGCGCAAACCTTGCAGAACCAGCCCACTGGGTCGCTGATCAACCAAGGTTTTGTCAACAACGGCGTGGCCGTCGGCCCGGCATTCTTCGGCAGTTCCGGCAACCTGACCACTCAGCGGGAGCGCGCTTCCTTCACGACGGGCGAGAACCTTGGCCGGATCAACAACCTATCTATCATTTCGGCCACACAGTACGACGGCTCCGGATCCTACAGTGGCGCGTATCGCGACGAAGTTTCGACCACCACCGGCTACGCCGTCACCCGGAACGTGACTGCGCTCGGCACCATCGGCTACCAGGACCTGCACTACGCCGGGGTTCCGCCCTACAACGTCAACCAGGGACTATGGAGCGTCGGCGGGCGCTATGCCCCTAACCCGAACCTTTCGCTCACGCTGACCTATGGCCGCCGCGACGGCATCCAGGACTTTGCGGGCAACGGGTTCTGGTCTCCGACTGCACGGACAGCGATCTACGCCAACTACAGCACCGGCCTGACCAGCAGCGCCGAGGAGTATCAGAACGTCCTTGAGACCACCAGTGTGGGCCCGTCCGGCCTGCTGACGGACCGCGTAACCGGCGCACCGGTCTCATCCGGCGAGGGGAGCTTCTTCGGCAACCAGAACGGCATCTATCAGCTTCGCCGCGTGTCGGTCACCGGCCTGCTCAACTACACCCGCGACTCGTTCTCGGCATCGATCTCGAATGAGCGGCGGACTGCCGTCACCAACACCGTGACCAACACCGGGGTCGGCGTCGTGCCACCGGGCACCACCACCACGGGAACGTTTGGCACCGTGGGCTGGGGACATCAGTTCTCGGAGCGGCTGAGCGGCAACCTGACGGCGTCCTATGGTGTCAACGACAACGGCACGGCATTCGGAGTGGCTGCGGGCAGTCAAACATCGTTCACCGGCACCGTCGGGCTGGCTTACATCTTTACGGAGACTTTAACCGGCCGGGTCCAGTATACTCATACCGACAGTTCAGGCATTGGCGTGAACGGCTTGGGCCTGAATGGTCTCAACACCCTCAACTCTAATTCGCAGTCTGGCAGCTACGTAGAGAATGCGCTGCTCGCCGGCCTGCGCAAAAGCTTCTAGGCGGCAGGCGCGTGTACGAATCCTTCTACAATCTGACGGCGATGCCGTTCCAGTTGACGCCCGACAGCCGATTCTTCTTCGGCAGCAAGGGGCATAGCCGGGCCATCGCCCACCTGAACTACGGCCTGGCCCAGGGTGAGGGCTTCATCGTCATCACCGGCGAGGTCGGCGCCGGCAAGACCACACTGGTCGAGTGGCTCCGCACCCAGATGGACCCGGCCGCCTTCACCATCGCCAGGGTCAGCACCACCCAGGTATCGGAGAACGACCTGTTCCGCCTTGCCATGGCCGGGTTCGGGCTGCAGGACCACGGGGCGGGCAAGGCTGGGCTGCTGGCACGGTTCGAGGAGATGCTGCGGTCCCACCAAGCCGCCGGCCGCCGCTGCCTGCTGGTGGTGGACGAGGCGCAGAACCTCTCGATCCCCGCGCTGGAGGAACTGCGGATGCTGTCCAACATCACCGTGGACGGCCGCACCAGCCTGCAGACGATCCTGCTGGGACAACCGCAGTTCCGCCGCCTGCTTGCCAGCCCCAACCTGGACCAGCTTCGCCAGCGCGTGCTGACCAGCTACCATCTCGGTCCGCTCAGCGCCGAAGAAACCCGGTCCTACATCGAGCACCGGCTGACGGCCGTGGGATGGGCCGGCGATCCGCACTGGTCCAACGATGCGTTCGCAGCGGTATATGACCGCACCGGCGGCATACCCCGGCGCATCAACCGGCTGTGTTCCCGTGTCCTACTCTATGGCGTGCTGGAACAAACCCATGACATCACCGATGCCGTGGTCGAGGCGACGGCCCAGGAACTGTCCCAAGACCTCGAGGGCAATGAGGGTCCGCCGCTCGCATCGGACTCGGGAACGCTTCATCCCCAGACGGCCATGACGACCGATTTTGCCGCCAGCGCACTGACGGAACGGGTGGCCGCGCTGGAGAGCAAGATGGCCGAGCGGGATCAGGTGTTCCGGCGCCTGTCGCAGATGCTGGGACTGGAGGCATGACGCCGCCCAAGGCCCATACGGCCGACGCGACCGGCGCCATGACCGTGGACGTGGAAGACTACTTCCAGGTCCAGGCGTTCGCCGGAGTCGTTGACCGCGCGACCTGGGACTCCCTGCCCTGCCGGGTCGAGGCGAACATGGACCGCATCCTCGCCGCCTTTGACCGGGCTGGGGTGCGCGGCACTTTCTTTACGCTCGGGTGGATCGCTGACCGTCATCCCGCCGTCGTCCGCGCCATCGTCTCTGGTGGGCACGAGCTGGCAAGCCATGGCTATGGCCATGCCCGCGCGGACGGGCAAACGCCAGAGGAGTTCAGGCAGGACGTGCGCCGGGCGAAGCAGGTGCTTGAGGACCTGGGCGGCGTTGCCGTCGCGGGCTATCGCGCGCCCACTTTCTCCATCGGGCCGCGCAATCCCTGGGCATTCGATGTGCTGGCGGAGGAGGGTTACCGCTACAGCAGCAGCATCTACCCGGTGCGTCACGACCTATACGGCGTGCCGGATGCGCCACGCTTTCCGTATCGGCCGGCTGCCGGACCGCTGGTTGAAATCCCCATGACCACGGTGCGGGTAATGGGGCGCAACATCCCCTGCGCCGGCGGCGGCTACTTCCGTCTCATGCCTTATCCGCTGTTCCGGACACTGCTGCGCCGTTATCACCGGGCAGAGCATGCGGCGGGTGTGTTCTACTTCCACCCCTGGGAGGTGGACCCCGGCCAGCCACGTATGCAGCAGGCCGGCCGGATGGCGCGGTTCCGCCACTACGTGAACATCGCCGCCATGCAAGGCCGGCTTGAGCAGTTGTTGCGGGATTTCACCTGGGACCGTATGGACCGGGTTTTCGCGCCGGCGTTGGCCGGAACCTAACCATGGCCATCAAGGTTCGTCCGCTCGACCAGGCTTCGGCGCCGGCGTGGGACCGGTTCGTCTCGGCGATGCCGACCGGCACCTTCTTCCATCGCGCGGCGTGGGCCGGGGTGCTGGAGACTGCGTTCAGGCACACCACGCACTACGTGATGGCGGAGCAGGATGGCGCCATAACGGGCGTGCTTCCGCTGGCGCACGTCAAAACCCGGCTGTTCGGCAACAGCGTGATGTCAGTCCCGTTCTGTGTCTACGGCGGCCCGCTTGCGGCTGACCGCGACTCAGCTATCGCGTTGGAAGCCCATGCCGCGGCGGTCATGGCCCAGACCGGTGCGGCCTCGGCTGAGTTCCGCTTCCTGCATCCCTTGCCCGAGGGCTGGCTGCCGGAGGAGGACTGGCAGACGCGGGACGGGCTTTACGTCACCTTCCGCCGGGCGATCACCGGGGACGACGACGCCAATCTCAAGGCGATCCCCCGCAAGCAGCGCGCAGTGGTCCGCAAGGGCATCGAGCAGGGACTGACCAGTACCGTGTCGCAGGATGTGGACGGCCTGCACGCCGTTTATGCCGAAAGCGTCCGCAACCTGGGCACCCCCGTGTTCAGCCGCCGTTACTTCCGGCTGCTGGCGGAGACGTTCCGCGGTAGCATGGACGTGCTGACGGTGCGCAATAACGATATGCCCGTCAGTGCCGTGATGAACTTCTACGACCGGGACGAGGTGCTGCCCTACTATGGCGGCGGCACCGCGGCGGCGCGCATGTGCCACGCCAATGATTTCATGTATTGGGAGGTCATGCGCCACGCCGCGGCGCGGGGATGCCGCCTATTCGACTTCGGCCGCAGCAAGGCCGGCACAGGCGCGTTTTCGTTCAAGAAGAACTGGGGCTTTACCCCCGAGCCCCTTGCCTATCGATATCGCGTGGCACCAGGCGCCTCCATACCGGACCACAACCCTTTGAACCCAAAGTACCGGCTGTTCATCGCCGCCTGGAAGCGGCTCCCGATACCAGTCGCGAACCTGGTCGGCCCATACATCGTGCGTGGCGTCGGCTAAAGCAGCCACGCGCAGCTCTCGACAGCCTAGCCTGATTGATCGCGTTCGGCCCTGCCGTTGCCGGCATGGACATGGTAAAGGACTGAACTATGTCCGTAACGACGCATCCTGCCGCCGTCCGCTCCACCTTCATGCCGGTCATGGCGGCGCTGGCAGTTGGAGTTCTGCTGTTCGGCCTGCTGTTCCTGCCGGAATGCCGGGCGGCGGTCGGCGTCTGGCTTGCCTCGACCGCCTATGGGCATTGCTTCCTCGTGCTGCCGATGGCGGCCTACCTCGTGTGGGATCGGCGGGAGTCGCTGCATGGACTGCAGCCGTGCCCAACACCGGCGTTCGCCGTGCTTGCAGTGCCAGCGGTGGCGGCATGGTTTGCGGCGGAGCGGCTGGGGATCATGGAAGGGCGGCAGCTCGCGGCATTGGCTGGGCTGGAGGTGCTGTTCCTTACCCTGCTGGGCCGGAGAATGTTCGTGGCCTTGTCCGGACCCCTGCTGTTCCTGGTGTTCCTGGTGCCGTTCGGGGCATTCATCACTCCAGCGCTGCAAAGCTTCACCGCCGGATTCATCGCTGTCGGGCTGCACCTGCTCGGCATACCGGCCTACATCACCGACCTGACGATCGAGATTTCGGCTGGCAGTTTCTACGTGGCGGAGGCCTGCGCCGGGCTTCGCTTCCTGGTCGCTGCGGTGGCGTTCGGCGTGTTCTACGCATTGCTGAATTACCATAGCCCTGGGCGTCGCGCTGTGTTCATCGCAGCCTCGATCGTGGTCCCCATCCTGGCCAACGGAGTCCGCGCGTTGGGCATCGTCGTGCTTGGCAATGTGTTGGGCAGCGCAGAGGCGGCCGTGGCCGACCACATCATATACGGTTGGGGCTTTTTCTCCGTCGTCATGTTGCTGCTGGTCGCGTCCGGGATGCCGTGGCGGCAGGCCCCTCTGGTTGCGCCGCCGCCACAGCCAGCACCGGTCCTGCTGGCGTGGCCGCTATGGCCGGCCGCTGCCGTCGTCGGTATCTGTGCCGCCGGCCCGGCTGCGGCGGCGCTGTTGAACCAGCGAAGCGCTCCATCGGGGACCACGGCCACCCTTGCGCTGGTGCCGCCTCCAGGCTGCGTGCCGGGCAATGCTCTTCCAGCAGTGGATGGACGAGTCCGGACCGAATACCGGTGCGAAAATGGTCGGAGCTTGATCGTTACGGTCGTCGTCCTGCCATATCTTGCTCCTCCCGACCAGTTGCAGCGTGAACGCACCCGCCTCGCCATTCCCCCCGATGCGGAGGATACTGCAGTGTCGCCACTTCGCACTGCATCGCTAGCCAATGGACATTGGTCGGTGTTCGAAAGCCGGGAGCCCGATCTGATCGTGGGCATTAGCGCCTGGGTGAACGGTGCGCCAGCCGAGGGCGGGCTGGCTGGCCGCTTGCGCTTGGCTTGGGACAGCTTGCACGGCTCCTCGCACCTGCCGCTGCTGATGGCGGTCGCACCCAATCTGAGCGGGCATTCCACCGCTGCAGACCGTCAGCGTGCGAAAGACCTGATCGGGATGTTCATCAATGCACAGCGGAACCTGACATCGGTCGTTGCGGACGCCACCAAAATAGCTGGCAACTAGCAGCGGCGCATGCCGCCGCCGGGTGATCCAGCTCAGGGTGGCGCGATCCGGTCCAAGACAGGTGCGATGAAGGCTCTGAGGTCGCCGCCCCGGTAAAGATGCCCGGCAATGCCCGCAGCGGCCGCCGCTTCCATGTCGGTGGGCTGATCACCAATCAGAGCGCACCGGTCCCGGTCCAAGTCCCACCCACGGATCAGGTCCAGCACCATGCCGGGTGCTGGCTTGCGCCAGGGATGGACCTGCCGGTAGCCGGGCAGCACAGCCTCTGGATGGAACGGACAATAACGCACGTCGTCCAGTGTCCCCCCGGCCTGCAATACCGTGTCGAGCATCCAGCGGTGCAGCACCTGCACGTCTGCCTCCGAGTAAAGTCCACGCGCGACGCCGGATTGGTTGGTCACCAGAAATACGTGGCAGCCCCGTTGGTGGGCAGACGTGATCGCTTCGACCGCGCCGGGCATCCACTCGAACCGTTCCCGAGTTCCGACCCAGCCGTGGTCCACGTTGCAAACGCCGTCCCGGTCCAAGAACAGGGCGGGACGGCGCAGATGGGCCGGCACCTCCTGCTCGGCACGGGCTAGGTCCTCTGGAATGCCAATGTCAACGAACCAGCCATCGCTCTCCGTCCCTCGCAGCAAACCTGCCGCAGCCAGGCGCGGCAGCACGTCCCGTTCCAGGGAGCAATTGCTGCTGGTCCAGTCCAGGATGCGGCGGTCCAGCAAGTAGACGCCGCCGTTGATGATGCCTGGCGTTCCGGCGGCGCCGCGCTCCTTGAATGCGATGATCTGCTGGCCGTCCAGCTCGACGACGCCATACCGCGAGGCATCCGCCACTCTTCGCAGCAACAGCCGCCCGACCACGTCGGAACCGTCCTCGACTCCAAGTGCGGCCGGCAGGTCGCCATCGAACAAGGAGTCGCCGTTGAGCAGCAGGAAGCGGTCCTGCAGGTGCGGAGCGGCGTGGTGCAGTGCCCCGCCGGTTCCGGCCGGGGCCGGTTCTTGGCTGATGGTGATCCGGACAGGGTACGGCAGTCCGTCGCAAAGTTCCTGCAAGCCCTCGGCAACCCTCTCGGATAGATGCCCAGTCAACAGCAGGATATCGGTAACGCCATAGCGCAGTGCTTCGCGCAGCACCCAGGCCAGGAACGGCCGCCCGCCTACCGGCAGCATCGGCTTTGGCACGGTGGCGGTCAGCGACCCGAGGCGCGTGCCCAAACCGCCAACCAGGACAACACATTGTTGGATGGCTCCGGCCATCAGAGACACCTAGGGCCAGCCCTGATGAACCACGGGCACCAGCCGTCCCCCTGCTACTTGCCCCCTCCGCGGTAAGGCACTTGGACCTGAACCATCAACACAGCCTCCAGCATCTGGAGGGAAGACTGCAATGAAGCGGCACGATGCCACACGAGGTAGATGCATAGAAGGTCCTGTCCCGCAAACCTGCTGGACAGATACCAGCTTCTCGGAGGCACGTAGCTATAGCTTGACGTCCAAGGCCGAGCGAGGCCTCCCTCCAGCTCTCCGCTGCCTACAGCCCCATTAGACTACGCCCAACATACCAGATCACGGCCCACAAGGCTGTTGATAGGCCTGCGATCACTGGCACTGCGAGGGATGGCGGAAGCCGTTCGACTTCCGTGTGCTCTACATAACCCTGTAGGTCGGCATGGCGGCCTAGTTCCTGTGACGGGGCACGGCAAACTTGGATCGATGTCATCGTGATCTCCAGTAATGAAGATCAGTCTCACATAATGAGATTAATCAATCATTGCTGGAACAAGGTTAAGCCGAAGGATTTGGGTTAACCTAGCAATCCCACCTTGGAGAGACGCATCACCAAGCCGCCATAGGCGACGAACGGCAAGGCCAACGCCGCGGCGAATAGGCCGGCGGTCAGCAACCGCCGCACGGCCGGAATAGCCGCCGGCAGCATCGAGACTCCGCCCACGACCGGGAAGCCAAGGGTGCGAAGGTCGTCAACTGTGTGAAACGACTGATCAAGCTGCGTCAAAAGGAACGCCAAGCCGCATCCAGCAGCCAATCCCGCCAGCAGGACCCCTGATGTCAACAAGAGCCGCTTCGGCGCAATTGGGTTCTGCGGAATTTGCGGCGGGTCAATGATCTGGACCTTTACCTTGTCGCCTTCCAGGTCCGCTGCAGTGGACAGCCGCATCGACTCACGCCGGCCGAGAAGGTCCGTATAACGTCGCTGCACCACTTCATAATCGCGGTTCACGTTGGCGTAGTCGGCTTGCAGTTGCGGAGCGCCTCGGGCGATCACCTCCAACCTGTCACGCTCCTTGGTCGCGTCATTGGTTTGCCGGGTCAGGGAGGCGATGACCGATTCATTGTCCACCAGACGAGACTTCAGGCTTTCATAAACCGGATTGGACGCCGTGCGGTTGCGCGGCGCCGAGAAGCTCGCTCCGTCCTGTGCCGAATCTGGCTTGCCCGCACGTATGGCCGCGATGATGGCAAGCTGGCTTTTGACGTCGGGACTCTGGTCGGTGTAGCGGGTGCGGAGTTCCTGCAACACCCGCTCAGCATCCCGCAAACGGGCGTTGCCGCCGCCGAAGCCGCCGTCCGTTTCAGTCACGATCTGCTGCGGCGTGCTAGCCAACTCACGCGTTAGGGTGTCGCGCCGGGCAACTGCGTCCTGCAACTGACCCGTCAAGTCGCGCACCTGGCCTTGAGCCGCGTCAAGCCGCGAAGCCCCACCGTCGGCTGCGGGCAGAACATCCACATATTTTGCCCTGAAATCGGCCCGGCGACGCTCTGCGTCCTGCAACCGGCGCTCATCCTCGGAAATTGTCTTGTCCAAGAACTTGGCCGCATTGTCCATATCGACGCGGTTGTTGCCCGTCTTGCTTTCGACAAACGTGGTCAACACTGACCGAACGACCTCGTAGGCAAGCTGCGGCGATGCGCTGCGATAACTGATGGTAAACAGATTCCGCGTCTGCGGATTAATCTTGATGGCCGAAGCCAGGTTTTCGACCATGCGTTCGCGGTCAGCCGGGCCTTTGATATCCAGTTCCAACGCCGTTTTGGAAATCAGCTTCTCCAGGTTTGGGCGGCTCAGCAGCGTGCGTTGCAGCACATCGAGTTGGGCGGCCGAGTTGCTGCCCACCGCCAACGATCCCAAGACGGGCGTCAGTACCGTGTCGGCGTCCACATAAAGACGCGCGCTGGCTTCATAGGTGTTGGGAATCGTCGAAGTCATAATCCAACCGCCTGCGCAAACCAGCCATGTGAAAAGAATGGCCGGCCAACGCTGGCGCCACGCCAGGTTTACGTATTTCCGTACGATCGCTGGGATATGCAGCATGATGAAACCCTAAAACCAGCTTTGCGGAATGATGAGGGTGTCGCCGGGCAACATCGCCACATTTTGCCCGATATCGCCATCCTTGAGCAGGTCGCTCAAACGCACCTTGATGATCTGCCGCTGTCCTGCAGCCGTGCGGACGATGGTGGCGCTGTTGCCGGCGGCGTAGCGCGTCAGGCCCTTGGTCTGTATCATGACGTCCAGCACCGACATGCCGTCGCGGTAAGGCAGCGCCATTGGCTCGGTCGCCTCGCCGATCACCTTGATCTGCCTATCCAACGGGCCGATGAAGCCGCTCACGATCACCGAGACATTAGGCTGCTTGACATACTCCTTCAGCTTGCCCTCGATGTCCTTGGAAAGCGCGGTCGGCGTCTTGCCAGCGGCGATGATGTCGGGGATCAACGGCATTGAGATGCGTCCGTCCGGGCGCACCTGCAGGCTCGGCACACTCAGTTGAGGCGCCTGGTAAACGAAAACGCTGAGAGTGTCCCCTGGCCCAATCAAATAGGCTGAACTCGCCGCGGGACCGCGCCCTGCCAACAAGGCGGGATCAGGCTCTCGCGGGCCGCAAGCTGAGATGCCCAGTAGGACGAGGGCGGACGCAATCTTGGGGACAACCCTGCGACGGAGCATCTTATTCGTCCTCATGCGACGGTACGGTTCTTGTTGGGGCTGGTAGGCGCGGAAGGAGTTGAACCCCCGACCTCTGCCATGTGATGGCAGCGCTCTGCCACTGAGCTACACGCCTCGAACCGTGGCCCGTGCATACCACTTTGATTGGCGCTTTGTAAAGACGAGCACGGGCCAATGTCTAAAAGTTAGCAACACGTTCAAGCGCCCACGGCAATCCGGTGCACAGCCAAGGTCTCAACCGTTTCGCGCAACCCGGCGTGCAAGCCGATCGTCGCCTGTATCCCCAGCACTGCACGTGCCCGTTCCGGCGAGCCGACGGACCGGGCGATGTCCCCTGCCCTGGGTGCTCCCCGGCGTATGACGGGAACGCGGCCGCTGACTTCACCGATGATAAGGGCCAAATCCATCACCGACGTTTCATGCCCGGTGCATACGTTCAGCACATGGGCACCCATAGGCGCCGCGGTGCAATACCGCATTCCAGCAGCCAGGTGCGCAGCCACGTCGCTGACAAAAACGAAATCGCGCGTTTGCAGCCCATCTCCATGCATGGTGATCGCCCGGCCATGGCTGATCGCATCAGCAAAAATGGAAATCACTCCGCTGTACGGCGAAGTTGGATCCTGCCTTGGCCCGTAAACATTGAAGAACCGGAACCCGACTGACGGCACGCCGTGCACCTGTGCACCGACACGCGCATGAAGCTCTGATCCGAGCTTGTCCGCCCCATAGGCCGTCCGTGGCGCAGGAAATGCATCCTCGCGCGCCGTGCCCTCCAACGAGCCGTAAACGGCAGCAGACGATGCATAAACAACAGGCAAACCGCCCAGGGCTCGCGCCGTGTCGAGCACCGCGACCGTGGCGCCCTGGTTCACACCATGTGTGCCAACCCAATCCTCATTACCCCGGGCAACCGAGGCGATGGCCGCCAGGTGGAAACAGCCTGCGGTGCCCGCCATACCCCGTCGCAACGCCAGCATGTCGCGGCAGTCAGCGCGGATAACGTCGCACCGGCTGTCGATGTTCTGCAGCTTACCGGTCGAGAAATCGTCGAGCACACGCACGCCATGTCCCTGCGATAGAAGCAGGTCGGCAAGGTGCGAGCCTATGAAGCCAGCACCACCCGTGATCAAATAGTTCATTCCGTGTTATCCCTTGCTTGGCCGGTCTAACTAAAACGCTATTACTCAACGGTTACGCTCTTTGCTAAGTTTCGCGGCTGGTCCACGTCGGTGCCGCGCAATACGGCGGTGTGGTATGCAAGCATCTGCACGGCAATCGCATGCAGGATGGGGGCGACAAACGGATCCACCGTCGGCAGTTCGATCATCTCGGCGGCGATGCCCTGCAGCTTGGCACAACCCGCGCCATCACTCAGGACGACGATCTGCCCGCCGCGCGCGCCGGCCTCCTGGACGTTGGAGGCGGTCTTCTCGAACAACGGACCGGACGGCGCCACCGCCAGGATGGGCACCTGCCGGTCAATCAACGCAATGGGACCGTGCTTCATCTCGCCGGCGGCGTAGCCCTCCGCATGGATATAGCAGATTTCCTTTAGCTTCAGCGCCGCTTCAAGCGCTATGGCGTGGCAGGCGCCACGGCCCAGGCAAAGCACGTCACGCGCTTCAGCCATGCGGACAGCCAGCCGCTGGATCGGCTCGGCATTCGCGAGCACCTCCGCAGCGCGCGACGGCAGTTCCAGCAGCGCTGCGACCAACGCGGCTTCCCGGGCTTCGGTGATCGTGCCACGGGCGCGGGCGGCGCCTATCGCCAGGCACGCCATGACCGTCAACTGCGCGGTGAACGCCTTCGTGCTGGCGACGCCGATCTCCGGGCCGGCTACCGTTTCCAGCACGACGTCGCTTTCGCGCGCCATGGTGCTTTCCGGCACGTTCAGCACCGACAGCACATGCTGGCCGGCGGAGCGCATGTAGCGCAGGGCCGCAAGGGTATCGGCTGTTTCACCGCTCTGGCTTACCAGCAGGCCGACGCCGCCCCGTGGCATCGGCGGCGCGCGGTATCGCAGCTCACTTGCGAAGTCTATGTCGGATGGCAGCCGCGCCAACTCCTCCATCCAGTGCCGCCCTGCAAGCCCGGCGAAATAAGCGCCGCCGCATGCCGCAATGGACACCCGCGGCACGTCCGTCCAGGCAAACGGCAGCTCCGGCAAAGCCACCGCCCGCGTCGCCGGATCAAGCATCCGCGCAAGCGTCTGGCCGATGGCGGCGGGATGCTCGTGCAGCTCCTTCTCCATGAAGTGCCGGTAGCCGTCCTTGCCGATCATGGCGCCAGTTTGAACCGTCAGCCGGATGGGACGCGTCACCTCCTGCCCGGCCGGGCCGAAGAACACCGCACCTTCACGCGTCAGGACCGTCCAATCGCCGTCCTGCAAGTAGGCGATCCGCCGGGTCAGCGGTGCAAGCGCCAGGCTGTCGCTGCCGAGATACATGGCACCATCGCCGAAACCGACCGCGAGCGGCGCACCGTGCTGCGCGCCCACCATCAGCTCGGGATGCCCGGCAAACACCAGGGCCAGCGCATAAGCTCCCTCCAGGCGCCGGAACGCTTCACGCGCCGCGTCCACCGGTGCCATGCCGTGCCGCAGGTTCAGGTCCACGAGCTGGGCGACGGTTTCCGTGTCGGTTTCCGTCTCGAACACCTGGCCTTCGGCTTCAAGCTCGGCACGCAGTTCGGCATGGTTTTCGATGATGCCGTTATGGACGACGCTGACGCGCGGCGTGCCGTGCGGGTGGGCGTTGCGCTGCGTCGGCGCGCCATGCGTCGCCCAACGGGTATGGCCGATGCCGGTGATGCCGGGCAGCGGATCAAGCTGCAGCAACTCGGCTAGGTTCACCAGCTTGCCCGGCGCCCGCCGGCGCTCGATGCCATCGTCAACCAGAGTGGCGATGCCCGCGCTGTCGTAGCCGCGATATTCCAGGCGCCGCAGCGCTTCCAGCAACAAGGGAGCTGCTGGCTCAGCCCCGATCACGCCGACGATGCCGCACATATGCAACCCCTACCCATTTAGTGAACCGGCCCTGACCGTCACGCATCAAGCGCCGTTTTGTGGCGACATCTTGACGCAGCAGCGCCCGGCGAAATCACAAGCCCGCCATCACGGCATATTCCCGGTCTGTGACTATTTATCTAGTAAAATTATGTCGCTAAATTTTACATTTCGCCCGTGGTAGCAAGCTGCCGCGCCCGACGCAACATCGTTCCGATGTCATGTCGCAACAAAATTGCCATGCCCCGCGGCTGCCAGGTGGAGGCTAGCAGCACCCCCATGCGCTGGCGCCGCATGCCGACCCAGGACTGCTTGTATGGATCGTCGCCCCGGCCAAAATCCAGCTCCTGCACACCATCGGCCGTAATCAGCTGTTGGATCATGTGCGCGGTCAGCACCGTGCCCGGCGACAGCGCCCGCCAGGCATCGTCATGGGCGAGCTTCAGCACCGTCGCGATGCCGTCGGCAACGGTCCAGTACTGCGCCGCTATGGCCTGGGTGCCGGCCCAGACCACCCCCAAGCGCAGCACTCCAGCCGTCGCCGCCCGAGGCAGGAGCGCGGCAGTGAAGTCCGGCGACGGTTCCGGCTGCTTCCAGCTCCGGGCATAGACGCTCTCGTATGCGGCAAGAGCCGGGCCGAGCGCCTCGCCGCCGGTCACGACTTCAATCCGGATGTCAGGGTTGCGGGCGCAGGCCCGGGACTTGCGCCGGATCGTCTCACGAAGCGGGCCAGGCCGGGACGCCAGATAGCCGTCCCAAGTGGTCACAGGCTCGTGCCAGTTGCCGAAATGCTGGTAGTTGCGCACGCCCAGCCCAACCGAGCGCAGCCCGGCCAGGAGCGGCGCCAAGCCGGGCCAGCCGGCGTCAAGCGCCTCCAACACGGCAAACGGGTAGGCCCGGAACAAACGGCCTGCCGCCGCACCGGCGGCCTGCAGTTCGCCGTCCGTCATGCCCGGCGCGATCAACGGCTGGAACAGGGTGGTGTAGGCGGTGGTCAGGCTGCTCAGATGCCGGCCCGGCCCGGCCAGCATCGGCAGCAGCAGCAGCGGACGGCCTGCATCGCACACCATCCAGAACTGCGGTCGCGTGCCGGGCGGCAGCGCCGCCGCCAGCAGGGCCTCATACCAGGCCCGGCTGGACTGGAAACCGGCGCCCGCCAGCGTCTCCCACCCCGGCCCGACCTCGTCGGGGGCCGAGGCCGCCTGCACTGTCAGCGCCGCAGGGCGGGCTGCCGGTTCGTGACGGGCCAAGGGACTCTCCTGTCGCAGCGGGTCCCTATGACAGGGGCGCCGGTCCTTTGTGAAGGCCGCTGCTACCGGCGGCGCCGCCGGGCAGCTATGACGGAGGTCACGCCATGGACCCAATTACCTTCACCCGGACCCGCCCCACCCTGGACAACGCGGGCCTGGAGCGGCTTGGCGCCGCATGGCGCGGCATCGAGTCCGCCGCGGGCGCCTCGCCATTCCAGCGCTGGAGCTGGGTCGGCTGCCGCGCCGCTGAGCGCTACCCGAAGCCGCTGCTGGCCCAGGCACATCGGGGCGGCGAGCTGGTCGGCCTGGCGCTGTTCAACCGCTGCCGCGGCCGGCTATGGCTGCACGAATCCGGCGACCCGGCGCTGGACAGCATCTACGTCGAGCATAACGGCCCGCTGGCGCTGCCGGGTCCGGACCGGAACACGGTGCTGGTGGGGCTGCTCCGCTGCGCGCTGGGTGACCCGCCGGGACGTTTAGGTGGGGTGATGCTGTCCGGAGTGGACAGCGATGTTCTCCAAGCGGCACGGGACGCCGGCGCCGCAATCTCGAACCGGACGCGCGCAGCGCCATTCGTGGACTTGGGCGCCATTCCGGCGGGCACGGACTACCCGGCAGTGCTCAGCCGCAACACCCGTCAGCAGCTCCGCCGTTCGGCGCGCGCCTATGGCGACGTGCAGCTGGACCGGGCGGCGACGCCGCCGCAGGCATTGGAGTATCTCGATGCCCTTGCAGTGCTGCATACGGCCTCATGGCAAGCCCGTGGCAAGCCGGGCGCATTTGCGCGACCGGAGTTCCTGACCTTCCACCGCGACCTGGCGGCGCGTGGCGCCCCGGCTGGCGAGGTGGACCTGCTGCGGATCACGGCTGGCACGCAGGTCGTCGGCTACCTGTACAACTTGCGCGCAGGCGGACGGGTCTGTTCCTACCAGGGCGGCTTTGACTATGCAGGCGCACCTCCGCACGGCAAGCCCGGCCTGCTGTGCCATCACCTAGCCATCGAGGCCGCGCGTGCCCGGGGCGACACGGCTTACGACTTCCTGGCCGGCGACGGCCGTTACAAGGACAGCCTGTCGAACGCCCAGGGCGCGCTGCATTGGCTGCGGCTGCTGCCGCGCTGGCACCCCTTAGGGCTGATCGCGTCGGTTCTGAAAACGTAACGCCGCCCAAGATCTAGGCACATCGTCCGGAACCGCATGTGAAAACAGGCATCAGGGTTGCCTAGTTTCTATTCACAAGACTGTGAGGACCTGGCACAGAGGTTGCAACAGCGCAACCGACGCGCTGCGCCATCCAGGCGGGCCAACACTGGGAGTGCTAGCTGCATGGCTTCCGTTCGAAACTGGCTGCGAGGCGCGGGCCTCGCGGCTGTAACCATTGCTGCCGTCCTGCTGGCGCCCGGCGCGCAGGCCCAGGACACCGGCCCCGTCAAAATCGGCATCCTGCACAGCTTGTCCGGCACCATGGCCATCAGCGAGACCACGCTGAAGGACGTGATGCTCATGCTCATTGACGAGCAGAACAAGCGTGGCGGCGTGCTGGGCCGCAAGCTGGAGGCCGTGGTCGTGGACCCCGCGTCCAACTGGCCGCTGTTCGCCGAAAAGGCGCGCGAGCTGATCACCGTCCAGCATGTCGCCGCCGTGTTCGGCTGCTGGACCAGCGTGTCCCGCAAGTCCGTGCTGCCGGTGTTCGAGGAAACCGGCAACATCCTGTTCTACCCCGTCCAGTATGAGGGCGAGGAAAGCAGCAAGAACGTGTTCTACACCGGCGCCGCCCCGAACCAGCAGGCGATCCCCGCCGTGGACTACCTGATGTCGGAGGAGCATGTGCAGCGCTGGGTGCTGGCCGGCACTGACTACGTGTATCCCCGCACGACCAACAAGATCCTGGAAGCCTACCTAAAGTCCAAGGGCGTGAAGCAGGAAGACATCCTGATCAACTACACGCCGTTCGGCCAAAGTGACTGGCAGACCATCGTCGCCGACATCAAGAAGTTCGGCAGCGCCGGCAAGAAGACCGCGGTCGTCAGCACCATCAACGGCGACGCCAACGTGCCGTTCTACAAGGAGCTGGGCAACC
>CAXTCI010000064.1:0-26823 GCA_964242325.1 uncultured Acetobacteraceae bacterium | reverse complement strand
ACTTGGATGCTCATTGGGAGGCGCCGTCCGCCATGGCGTCTGACCATTATGAACCTGCCATCGCGGAGGCATTGTGAGCGCCCGCTTTTCCTTCTCCCTCTCCTTTCGGAAGAGGGTCGGGGTGAGGGGGCGGGTGGGCGCCGTCCTTTCTGATGCAGGACTGAGTGCTAGTGGTGCCGTTTGTTCCCCGCTCCGCAGCCAAGACCCCCTCACCCCGACCCTCTCCCGGAGGGAAAGGGAGCAGACGCCGTGCTTGCAGTTGCAACCATCTGTTGCCGAGGCCCTATGAACGCGATCACTCACCGCCCTGAGCTTCCCGTTGGCGTTATCGGCGCCGGGCTGGGTGGCCTGGCCGCTGCCTGCACCTTGGCCGCGCGCGGTCACAAGGTCATCCTGTTTGACAAGAATCCCTGGCTCGGCGGCAAGGCGGCGCTGCTGCAACAGGACGGTTTCCGCTTCGATATGGGGCCGACCATTCTGACGGTGCCTGACGTGCTGGAGCGGGTGTTCAACGAGGCCGGGCGGCAGATGTCCGACTACCTGGACCTGCGCCGGCTGGACCCGCAGTGGCGTTGCTTCTTCGATGATGGCGCGGTGCTCGACCTGCAGGAAGACGTGCCTAAGATGGCCGAGGCGATTGCCAAGTTCGCACCGGGCAACGAGCAGGGCTATCGCGACTTCATCGGCATGTCCGAGAAGCTGCATGAAGTCAGCGAGAAGTTCTTCTTCTGGAAGTCGGTCGAGGGTATTGGCGACACGCTTGAGTTCAAGGGCATGAACCTTGCGACCCTGCGCGATGTCATGAGCCTGCGCATGGGTACCTCGGTGGCCCAGCAGATCAGGAAGCGTGTGCCGGATGCACGGGTGAGCCAGATGTTGGACCACTTCGTGCAGTATGTCGGCAGCTCGCCGTATCAGTCGCCGGCGGTGCTTTGCTCCATCGCGCACATGCAGACCGAGAAGGGCGTTTGGTATCCCATCGGCGGCACCCGCGCCGTGCCGCTGGCGCTGGAGCGGCTGGCGGGTGAGCTGGGCGTGGACCTGCGCCCGGGTGTCGGCATCAGCCGCATCATGTCCGACGGCAGCCGGGTGTCGGGCGTGCTGACCGAAGCTGGCGAGACCGTTCCGCTGTCCGCCGTGGTCAGCAACATGGATTCCGTCCGCACCATGAAGGAGTTGGTCGGCGGCAAGGCCCAGGCCGGCTTCGACCGCCGGTGGAAGCGTGACCCGGCATGTTCCGGCGTCGTGCTCTACCTCGGCCTCGACCGGCGTTATGAGCACCTGGCGCACCATGACTTCGTGTTCTCCAGGGACCCCGAGGAGGAATTTGACTGGATCTACGGCAAGGGCGAGCCGGCGCCGGACCCGACCTGCTATATTGCCGCCCCGTCCGGCACCGAGCCGGACGTGGCGCCGCCGGGGGGCGAGGCGCTGTATATCCTGGTTCACACCCCGTTCCTGCGGCCGCACCATGATTGGTCCAAGATGTTCGCGCCATACCGGCAGGTGATCCTGGACAAGCTGAAGCGTTGCGCGGGCATGGGCGACATCGAGGAGCGGATCAAGTTCGAGCATCACCTGACGCCGCAGGACATTCATGACCGCTACCGGGTGCTGAACGGCGCCATCTATGGCCTGGCCAGCCACGGCAAGGTCAATGGCGCCTTCAAGCCGGGCAACCGGTCGCGCGACATGACGGGCCTTTACATGGCCGGCGGTGCCGCACATCCAGGACCAGGGATGCCGATGGTGCTGATGTCCGGCTGGATCGCCGCCGACAGCCTGCATGGGGATGTGGCTGGAGTTAAAACGGCCACCCCAGTCAGTGCCTGACGTCGGACAACTGGCGGGCGAGGCGGCGCACACTCGCCGGCCCGTTACGTCTCACCTCGGGGCCGACCCGGTTGCGGCACGATCCGCACGGCTGTATCGGGCGTTCGGCTGGTATCTTCGCTGGTATTTCTATCGGCGGTTCCATGGCGTCCGCCTGTCACGCACCGGGCTGTCGCGGGCGGCGCTGCCGGAAGTGATCGCTGGACGTCCGGTCATCATCTACAGCAATCATCCGTCCTGGTGGGACCCGGCGCTTTACATCCTGCTCGACACTTTGCTGTTGCCCGGCCGTTGCAGCTTTGGTCCGATGGATGCCAAGGCGCTGGGAAAGTACGGCCTGTTCGAGCGTTTGGGCGTGTTTGGCATCGCGCTCGACAGCCCGCGCGGGGCGGCGCGGTTCCTGTCCACCAGCCTGAGTGTCCTGTCCGATCCTGGCAACGTGTTGTGGATCACGGCAGAGGGCGAGTTCACCGACCCGCGCCGGCGCCCGGTCCGGCTTCGGTCCGGCATTGCCCACCTGGCCCGGCGCGTGCCCGGCGCCGTCATCCTGCCGCTCGCCATCGAATACACCTTCTGGAACGAGAGCAAGCCGGAGGCTCTGGCCCGCTTTGGTCCACCGATCGAAAGCGGTGGCGGCAACGTCGCCGAATGGACCGCACGGCTGGAAGGGGAGTTGGCGCGGACAATGGACGCCCTAACGGCTGAGTCCGTGCAGCGTGATCCCGCCCTGTTCGAACGGCTGCTGCGCGGCCGGGTCGGCGTGGGCGGAATTTATGACCTGTGGCGCCGGGGACGGGCGTTTGGGGCAGGCCGGCGGTTCGACCCGCGGCATGAGGAGCGGGAATGAATAGACGTTGCTTGTCCCTTTCCCTCCGGGAGAGGGTTGGGGTGAGGGAGGCCGCACGATCCCGGCTTCATTCTTTTGCAGCGCGGCTTGCCTTGGTATTTCAAACAGCGGTTCTTGTGGCCTTTCCCTCACCCCGACCCTCTCCCGGAGGGAGAGGGAGGAGGACGTCGTACTCGTGAACCTGCTTGTCTCAGTGGCCCTGGTCCTGGCGTTCGGCCCCTTGTTGCTTGGTTTGTGGAACCTAATGCTGTTTCGGGTGCCGCCACTCGCGGCCGGTCGCCCTGCAGTGTCCGTGCTGATCCCTGCACGCAACGAGGAGGCCAACATCGGCGATGCCTGTGCGGCGATCTTGGCCAGCACCGGCGTGGAGATCGAACTGGTGGTGCTCGACGACGCATCCACCGATCGCACGCCGGACATCCTGCGGGCTATCGCCGATCCACGCCTGCGTATCGCGTCCGCACCGATGCTGCCGCCGGGGTGGTCAGGCAAGCAGCATGCCTGCAGCGCCCTGGGCGCTCTGGCCCGGCACGAGCTGATGGTGTTCGTGGACGCCGACGTGCGCCTGGCGCCTGACGCGCTGTCCCGCATGGCCGGCTACATGGCACGCCACCCGGTCGGCCTTGCTAGCGGCTTCCCACGCCAGGTCACGGTTACCTGGTCCGAGCAGCTGCTGCTGCCGCTGATCCACTTCCTGCTGCTGGGATACCTGCCGATGGCTGCGATGCTGCGGTCTGGCTCGCCCGGCCTGGGCGCGGGCTGTGGTCAACTGTTCATCGCCCGGCGGGGTGCGTATGTGCAGGCGGGCGGCCATGCGGCGATCCGGGCGTCGCTGCATGATGGCCTGACGCTGCCGCGGGCGTTCCGCCGGGCCGGGCTGATGACCGGGCTGTTCGACGCAACGCCGTTCGCTACCTGCCGCATGTATACCGACGCCGCGCAAGTCTGGGAGGGCCTATGCAAGAACGCAACCGAGGGCATGGCGAAGCCTTGGGCTTTGCCGGTTTGGACCGTCATCCTGTTCGGCGGCCAAGTGTTGCCGGTGCTGTTGATGCTTACTGCGCCATGCCTGCCTGCGGCGCTCGCGGTGGCGGCATCGTATGTGTTGCGGCTGCTACTGGCCGCGCGGTTCCGGCAGCCGTGGCTGGCGGCGCTGCTGCATCCGCTGGGCATCATGGCAGTGCTGGTGGTGCAGTGGTCGTCCCTGGCGCGCGCCCTGCGCGGACGGCCCGCCACCTGGCGTGGGCGTGCCTATACGGCGCAGTAGCGATCTTGGCGTCTACCTTGGCGTCCACGGCCGCATCTGCCGTCACGCTGGAAGTCACCGTCGCCAACGTCCGCAACAATAAGGGCCATGTTCGCGTGGCTGCCTGCACGCCGGCGACGTTCCTGAAGGAGCGTTGCGCCTACAACGCCCAGGTGCCGTCCGTGGCCGGTGAAACGGTGGTGCGGCTGGAGGTGCCGCCGGGCACTTGGGCGGTGCAGGCCTACCAGGACGAGAACGACAGCGGCAAGGTGGACCGCAACCTGTTGGGCATTCCGACGGTTGGACTCGGCATCAGCAACGATGCGCCGTTCCGGTTCGGGCCGCCGTCCTATAGCGATGCCGCATTCCAACTTGGCGCCGGGGGCGGCCGCATCCGGCTGACCCTACGCTACTTTTAGGACTTTTCATGGGCAAGCAGTTGCCGACCGACCCACCGCCGTTCTTCGACGTCCACCTGTTCGTCTGTACCAACCGCCGGCCGGACGGGCATCGCCGCGGTTCCTGCGCGGCGGGCGGCAGTGAGGCGTTGCGGGACTATATGAAGGCGCGGGCAAAGGAACTGGGCATCCCCAACCTGCGCGTGAACAGCGCGGGATGCCTGGACCGGTGCGAGTTGGGGCCGTGTCTGGTCATCTACCCCGAAGGCGTCTGGTATCGCATCGGCAGCCCGGCGGACGTAGATGCCGTGTTGCAGGCGCATGTGGTTGAGGGTGGCCGCGCCACGACGTTGATGTTGCCTGCGAAGTAGCGGGCTTGCTTCTCCCTTTTCTTTCGGGGAAGGGCTAGGGAGGCGGCGAGTACCGGCCCTTCCATGCTTAGACGGCCCCGCCCCGATCAAAATACATGAGTGCGGCCTTCCTCACCCCGGCCCTTTCCCGGAGGGAGAGGGAGAAGCAGCGGTTCCGCCCATCAACCTTGCCAGCACAGCCGCGCCCTCGGTACCGGCTGGCACGACCACCACCTCGTCCGGCTTTATGCTGCTCACCGCAGAAACCGCTCGTTTGGGGCACAATCCCAGGCACCCCACCTCCATCACCCGCATGGCCCGGCGTTGCCCGGCGGCCTTGGCGGCGTCCTTCAGCACATCCAGCAAGTCGTGCTTGCCCTTCTTGCCGAAGCCGCCGCCCAGCTTGCGGCTGCACTTTCCGCATACGAGGGCGACCTGCTGCCAAGGTGCGACTGTGGCAGAAATGCTGCTGTTTTCCATGCCGCTGAAATGGGCGGAAGGCGGCGATAAGTCCACCCTTGAAGGACGACTGCACCGCATCCATCCTATGTATTCAACTTATCGAAAGGAGGTGATCCAGTGTCTCATTGTTTGACCCTACGGCTTCGCACCGTGACCTGGACGCCCGTCGCCACCCATATGGCAGCGGCTGGCTGATCGCCTGAGTCCGGCAGCGGAAGCTGTCGAACAATGTGAAGGCCCCGGGAGCAATCCCGGGGCCTTCTGCATGTCAAGCACCCAGCATCGCGGCCAATGCCCGGCCTGACGTGAACGCATCCTCCACCCGCGCACCCAGGCACCAATCACCGCAAACGCCCAGCCGGGCATCGGCGTCCCATAGTGCCAGCACATTCAAGGGCGACTCCGTCAACGCATAGCGCCAGCGGTGGACAGCGGCGTAGGCCGGTGCCTGGCTGATCCCGGTCGCCGCAACGAAATCTTGCACCAGCGCGGCCTGAACTGTGGCGGCATCGTCTTCCAGATGCGCCTGCGACCAGGTCGGCCCGGCATGGGCCACCCAACATTCCGGCATCGCCGCCCGGCCGGGATGGGAGGAGTTGCGTGTAACAATTGACAGCGTCCCGCCGGGCAGCAGCAAGTCGGGCACCTCCGAGGCCGCAGCGAAACTGATCATCAGGGTCCAACGCGGCGACATGCCGGCGCGGTCCGCGTCCACTGCGAAGTGGTGCGGCACGGCACGCAGCAGGCCCGCGGCCTGCGGCGCCGGCAGCGCGAGCAGCACGGCGTCGAACGGCCCGGCCACCTCGCCCCCTTCTTGCGTGACCAGCCCAGGCCGCGCCGTGGCGGCGTCCAGGTGACGCACCGTCCAGCCCTGCGCACCGCGGTCCAAGTAGGCGGCGTGGCGCCCAGTGTTCATGCTGCCAACGCCCATCCCTTCCAGGTGACGCGCCAAGGCAGATGCTCCGGGCACGCCGGTCCATGCCTCGGATCCAGCAGCCGGCCAGGGCGCGGCTGCCCCAGCGTCCGCCATGCCGTCCAGCGCGGCGCTGAATGCCGGCGTGTGCGCGGTGATGACGGATGCGCCGTGGTCGAATGCCATGCCGTCCACCCGGCGCGTCGCCATGCGTCCCCCGGCACGGCGTCCCTTGTCGAATACCGTCACTTCCAGCCCCGCCACGTGCAGCATTCCAGCGCAGGCTAGCCCCGCCATTCCCGCCCCAATCACCGCCACGCGCCGCAAATCGTGTTCCATGGCGCAACCCTGTCCCGCCCCCCGCCGCACCGCAAGCCCGGGATTTCCAGTTGCGCCCTGCCCCTGCCCTGTCGATAAGGGGCGAATTGTGACCCAGGACCCCCAAATGAGCCGCCCAGCCCTCCGCATCATCCGCCACGACGCCGAGGACGGCACTGCCCGCTTCGAATTTCAGGTCTGGGATCCCTGGGCCGCTGCGTATACGGCGCAGCCCGGCCTGCCTGAGGCGTTGCACGCCGTAGACGACATGCTGGAACGCGTGCGCGCCATGTGGGTCGCACAGGACTCTGGCCAGTCCTCTTTGCACGACGTGCCCGACCCGGCGCTGCCGGACGATCTGGAATGGGCGGAGTTCCGTGTCAGCGCCCAGGCCAACAAGGTGCATGAAACCCGCAACTTCGACTCCCAGCATTGGCGCAAGGCGATGGGCGGACGTGCGGGCGCCGTGGAGACCACCTGCAACGAGGTCGGCTACCGACCCGTCTGAATGGCCCTGCCTGAAGGACAGTGATTGGCGTAAAAGCCGATTCCAGTAGGCCGCAGGTCGGTCCCGCGCGGCTGCTACGCCTTGGCAACGTCAGGTTCTTGTCATGTTGACAATTCCTGGCAGGCTCGCTGCCGCAGCCTGCCGGAATCGGCTGTAAGCTGCCGCCTATGTCCATCGATTCGCTGCTCCTGATTGCCTGCGCCCTGCTTGTGGTGCTGTGTGTCCTGTCTGTCCTGCTGCTGCTGCGTCGCCCGCCAGGGGCGGAAGCGGTGCAGCACCTGCTGCTGCTGGCGGAGCAGGCCGCCGCCGGGCAGCGTGCGGAGGCGGAAGCGACTCGTGCCCGCTTGGCCGATGCCGAGCGCGCCCTGTCCACCCGCGCCGAGCAATCCCGGCTGGAGTTGCAGCACACGCTCGGGACGCTGTCCGCCACCCTGGCGCGGGACGGCGGCGACTCCCGTGCCCTGATGGAGCAGAAGCTGCGCGAAGCGGGCCAGCAGTCCGGCCAGCGCCTGGTCGAGATGCAGCAGACCCTGGGCGCGCTTTCGACCACCCTGGCCCGTGACGGCGGCGAGGCGCGGGTGCTGATGGAGCAGAAGCTGCGCGAAATGGGCGAGCAATCCGCCCTCCGCCTGGCCGAGATCCAGCGCAGCGTGACGGAGGGGCTGAACCAGGCGGTCGAGCGCAGCGTCCATGGCAGCTTCCAGCGGGTGGTGGACCAGTTCGCCCAGGTGCAGAAGGCCGTCACCGACGTGCAGGCCGTCACGGCGCAGATCGGCGACCTGAAGCGCATTTTCTCGAATGTGAAGACCCGCGGTGGCTGGGGGGAGATGCACCTGCGCGCCCTGCTGGACGACGTGCTGCCGGCCGGCGCCTACCACACCAACCGCAAGCTGCGTGAGGACAGCGACGACGCCGTGGAGTTCGCGCTGCTGATGCCGGCCAAGGGGTCGCAGCGCCCAATGTTGGCGATAGATGCCAAGTTCCCGGCCGAGGACTTTGATCGCTTGCTGCTGGCGGCCGAGGCCGGAGACCTGGCCGGGGAGCAATCGGCCCGTCGCGGGCTGGAAACGCGGTTGCGTGGCGAGGCCAAGAAGATCAGCGCCAAGTATATCAATCCGCCGGTTACGGTGGACTTCGCCATCATGTATCTGCCGACCGACGGACTGTATGTCGAAGCTGCGCGGATGCCAGGCCTGATCGAGGAGATGAACCGGGAGCACCGCGTGCTGCTGATGGGGCCGACCCTGGTGCCGGCGCTGCTGCGGACGATCCAGCTTGGGCTGCTCACCCTGTCTCTGGAACAGAAGACCGATGAGATCCAGCGCCTGCTGGGCGCGACGCGGACCGAAATGGGCAAGATGGACGGGGTGCTGGAACGCTTGGCCAAGCAGGCCAGCACGTTCAGCAACACGATCGACGATGCCCGGACCCGGACCCGGGCCGTGAGCCGCAAATTGAAGGGTGTCGGCGCGCTGGACGCGGAGGACGCTGACACGGTGCTGGAACTGGAAGCCGATCCTGTGCCTGCTTCTTCTTCCTCCGGGAGAGGGTTGGGGTGAGGGAGGCGGCTAGCCCGATTCTGACTTTGTCGGCGTTATTGCCGACGGGATGGCTAATTACTTGCCGTTTCCCTCACCCCGGCCCTCTCCCGTAGGGAGAGGGAGAAGGGCAGCATTGCACTAGCCGGGTGGTAAGTCGTGCTTTGCTTAAGCATCCACCGTGTATGGCCGGGCGAGTGTCGCCCCGCTTTGCACGGTGGCAGTAGTCATGCCGACTTCAACGCGAACAACAGCAGGGAATTGCCGGTCACGTCATAAGTGCTGCCAATGGCGAAACGTTGGGCGTCGTCCCTTTCCGGCACGTTGGTATCGAATACCAGTTCCCACTCCTGGCCGTTGGTGCAGTCCGGCAGGGTGAAAGTCACCATGTCGTGGTAGGAGTTGACGACGATCAGCATGGTGGTGTCGCTGCCGGGCTTGCGTATGCCGGTAGCCTGGGCGCGCCCGTCGATCAGCATGCCGAAACACTTCATGGCGGCATCGCCCCAGTCGCTGCCCTCCATCTCGTGGCCGGATGCGTTGATCCAGGTCACGTCCTTCACGTCCATGTCGGTGATAGGCGTGCCGGTGAAGAAGCGGCCACGACGCAGGATCGGGTAATCGTGGCGCAGCTTGGCCAGTTGCTGCACCAGCTTGACCTGTGTCATGCCCCATTCGGGGATGTTCCAGTCCAGCCAGGAAATCTCGTTGTCCTGGCAGTAGGCGTTGTTGTTGCCACCCTGGGTGCGGCCGAATTCATCCCCAGCCAGCAGCATCGGCGTGCCCTGGGATAGGAACAGGGTTGCCAGCAGGTTGCGCATGTGGCGGTGACGGGTGTCATTGATTTCGGCGTCGTCCGTCGCGCCCTCGACGCCATGGTTGCAGCTGTAGTTGGCGTTGTGGCCGTCCTGGTTCTTCTCGCCGTTGGCGTCATTGTGCTTGTCGTTGTAGCTGACGGCGTCGTGCAGGGTGTAGCCGTCGTGCGAGGTGATGAAGTTCACCGTGCTCCAGGGCTTGCGGCCGCGCTTGTTGAACATGTCGGCGCTGGCGGACAGCCGTTCCGCGAGCGCCGGGGCCATGCCATCGTCGCCCTTCCAGAACCGCCGGGTTTCGTCGCGGAACTTGTCGTTCCACTCGGCCCAGCCCGGCGGGAAGTGGCCGACCTGGTAGCCGCCGGGGCCGCAGTCCCAAGGCTCGGCGATCAGCTTGATGCTGTTCAGCACGGGGTCCTGGCGGCAACTGTCCAGGAAGCCGCTGCTGTCGCTGAACCCGGTGGGCTCGCGCGCCAGGATGGTGCCGAGGTCGAAGCGGAAGCCATCCACGTGCATCTCCTGCACCCAATAGCGCAGGCTGTCCGTCACCATCTGCAGCACGCGGGCGTTGCTGAGGTTCAGCGTGTTCCCGGTGCCGGTGTCGTTGATGTAGTAGCGGGGCGTGTCCGGCAGCAGGCGGTAATAGCTGGCGTTGTCGATGCCCTTGAACGACAGGGTCGGCCCGCGCTCGTTGCCTTCCGCGGTGTGGTTGTACACCACGTCCAGGATGACTTCGAGGCCGGCGTCGTGCAAGTGCGCCACCATCTCCTTGAACTCGGCATGGGCGAAGGCGGGCTTGCTGCTGTAGCGCGGGTCCGGCGCGAAGAAGCCGATGGTGTTGTAGCCCCAGTAGTTGGTCAGGCCGTGCTCAAGCAGCCGGTCGTCGTTGATGAAGGTGTGGACCGGCAACAGCTCCACGCTGGTGACGCCCAGGTTCTTGATCCAGTCCACGCTTTCCTTCGCCGCCATGCCGGAGAAGGTGCCACGCAGGTCCTCGGCAATGTCCGGATGACGCTTGGTGAAGCCGCGGACATGGACCTCGTAGAAGATCGTCTGCTCCCATGGCACTTCCGGCCGACGGTCGCGCAGCCAGGTGAAGGCGGGATCAATGACGACGCACTTCGGCATGTTGGCGGCGCTGTCGCGCTCGTCGAAGGTCAGGTCGTCGCCGCTCTCCATCACGTAGGCGAAGACCTCGGGACCCCATTTCAGCTCGCCGACATGCCCCTTGGCATAGGGGTCCAGCAGCAGCTTGTGGTGGTTGAAGCGGTGGCCCTGCTCCGGCGCCCAGGGGCCGTGGACGCGGTAGCCATAGACCGTGCCGGGCCGGGCGTCGGGCAGGTAGCCGTGCCAGACCTCGTCGGTGTACTCGGGCAGCTCGATCCGCTCCAGCTCGGTGGTGCCTTCCTGGTCGAACAGGCACAGTTCCACCTTGGTGGCGTTGGCGGAGAATAGGGCGAAGTTGACGCCCACACCGTCCCATGTCGCCCCTAGCGGGTGCGGCAAGCCTTCGGTGATCCTGGAAGTGCGAGTGGCGGCGTCGAACAAGTGCGTAATCCCCTTGGCGCGGCGTATGGCGTTAGTGCAACAGCGCCGCTGCCTACAAACGGTTCCGCCGTGTGCCGCAACTACTCTGGGGTATTTAGCGCAGCCACCACATCGGCGAGGACCGTGTGCAGCCCAGCCGCCGCTTCCTGGCCGATTTGAGCCTCATAAGCCGTCTGTGCGGCGCGCCAGGCCGGCGCGGCGCGGGCGACCAGGCCGGCGCCGGCAGGCGTTATGGCCAGCAGGCGCCCGCGCCGGTCCGCCGGGTCGGAGATGGCGGACAGCAGGCCATCGCGCTCCAGCGGCCGGATGTTGCGGCCCAGCGTGGTGCGGTCCATCACCAGCTCGGCCGCCAACGCCTGGATGCCGCGGGGACCGCCGGCCTGCAGCCGTACCAGGATGCCATACTGGGACACCCGCAGGCCAAGCGGAGCCATTGCGGCGTCATACAGCGCTGACACGCGGCGAGCCGCCTGGCGGATTGCCTGGCAATGGCAGGTGGTGGGAGGGGTGGTATTCAGGCTCGACATCCCGGCGGCATCGGCAGAGACTAGGTGCATATGCGCCCAATGTCCACCACTCTGCCCCTTGAGACGGTTGCCGCAGCCCGGCCCGCGCACAGCGCACGCACCCTGGCGCTGCTGCACGCGCCGGCGTTGCCGACGCTGCTGCGCCTGGCGCTGCCGAACGTGCTCGTCATGCTGGCGCAGTCCTTGACCGGGCTGATCGAGGCGGCGTTCGTCGGGCGGCTCGGCACCGCGGCGTTGGCGGGGATGGCGCTGGTGTTCCCGGGCGTGATGCTGATGCAGATGGTGTCCTCCGGGGCGATGGGCGGCGGCATCTCGTCGGCCATCGCGCGGGCGCTGGGCGCGGGGCGGCAGGCCGAGGCGGACGCGCTGGTGCCGCACGCGCTGGCGATCAACGGGGCGCTGGGGCTGCTGTTCTGCCTGGGCGGGCTGCTGGGTGGCCCGGCGCTGTATCGCGCGATGGGCGGCGATGGCCCGGCGCTGGCGGCGGCGCTGCTGTATTCGAATGTGGTGTTCGGCGGGGCCGTGCTGATCTGGACCTTCAACGGCCTGGCAAGCTGCATACGCGGCACGGGGAACATGCTGGTTCCAGCGGTCGTGATCGTCGGCGGCGTCGTCGTGCTGGTGCCGCTGTCGCCGTGCCTGATCTTTGGCTGGGGGCCGTTTCCGGCGCTGGGCGTCGCGGGCGGTGGGGTGGCGCTGCTGTTATACTATGCGGTGGGCGTCGCCGTGTTCACGGCCTACTTGGCAGGTTCCCGCGCCGGGATACGCCTGCGGCTGGTCCGGCTGCGCTGGGCGCCGGCTTGGGCCATCCTGCGCGTGGGGCTGCTGGCCTCGCTGGTCAGCCTGCAAACCAACCTCGTCGTCACCGCCACGACGGCCTATGCCGGAGGCTTTGGCGCGGCGGCCATCGCCGGCTATGGCGTCGGGTCGCGGCTGGAGTTCCTGCTGGTGCCGCTGGTGTTCGGCCTTGGTGCGCCGCTGGTGGCGCTGGTGGGCACCAACCTGGGGGCGGGACAGCGCGCCAGGGCGCTGCGCGTGACCTGGATCGGGGCGGCGCTGGCGTTCGCGATGACGGAGGCGATCGGGCTGGCCGGCGCTACCTGGCCCGGCGCGTGGCTCGGACTGTTCGGGCACGACCCGGCTATGCTCGCGGCAGGCGGAACCTACCTGCGGACGGCCGGGCCGTTCTTCGGCTTCTTCGGCGGCGGCATGGCGCTTTACTTCGCCTCCCAGGGCGCGGGGCGGCTGGCGTGGCCGCTGGCAGCGGCGGTGCTGCGCATGGTGGTTGCGGTGGGCGGCGGCTGGTTGGCGCTGCGGCTGACGGGGTCGCTGACCCCCGTGTTCCTGGCGCTGGGCGCCGGGCTGCTGGTGATGGGCGTGGTGAATGCGGCAGCCGTCGCGGGCGGCGCGTGGTTCAAGAAAGGGGCGGCATGACGGACGATCTATACTGGGAAGATGTCGGGGTCGGCCAGGTCATCATGTCCCGCACGCAGTTGATGACGCGGGACCGCATCGTCGCCTTTGCGGAGGAGTTCGACCCGCAGCCGCAGCACCTGAGCGAGGAGGCCGCCCGCGGCAGCCTGTTCGGCGAGTTGGTCGCCAGCGGCTGGCACACCGCCAGTGTCACCATGCGCCTGCAGTTGGAGGCGATGATGGGCCGCTTCCCGGGCGGCTCCCTGGGTGCGCAGATAGACGTCCTGGCCTGGCGCCGCCCGGTCCGGCCGGGCGACGAGCTTCGCGCCCAGGTCGAGGTGCTGGCCAAACGCCTGTCCGGCTCGCGTCCCGACCGTGGCCTGCTGACGTTGAAGACGACGACGCTGAACCAGCGGGACGAGACGGTGCAGGAGATGACCGCGTCCGTCCTGGCGCCGCGCCGCCCGGTTTAAGCCCGGTCCCGCAAGCGTATGTGACCGGCCATGCCCGCGACAGCGGGCCTGTGCCGCCGTAAGTAGCATTTGATGAACAGAGATGGTCCGGGCCGGCGCAGCTACCACCATGGCAACCTGCGGGAAGCCCTGGTGCAGGCTGCGTTGGATATGATCGGTCAGCGCGGCCTGGCCGGACTGGCCATTGCCGAGATCGCCCGTGTCCTCGGCGTCAGTCCCGCCGCACCCTATCGTCACTTCCGCGACCGCAACGCCCTGATCGCCGAGGTGGCACGGCGCGGGTTCGAACGTCTGACGGCCGACTTGGAGACCGCATGGGCCGGCGGTCGCCCCGACCCCGTTACCGCCATCGAGCGGTGCGGCCGGGCACACCTCGCCTTCGCAAAAGGAGACCCGGCCGCCTACGCGGCGATGTTCGACCCTGGCACCGATCCTACGACCGGCAGCATGGACCCGGCGGTCCAAGAAGCCTCTGACGCCGCCTTTGCCGTGCTGCGGCGTGCGGCTGATGTCGCCTGTGCGCGGACCAGGCCGGGCGGCCCCGGCCGTGGGCGGGTCGTGCCGGCGCAGATGGTGGCGCTGCATGTCTGGTCGCTGACCCACGGGATTGCCACGCTGTTCGTGACGCCGGGCACCGGGGCAGGCCGCTTGCCGATGCCGCCGGAGGACCTGCTAGAAGCGGGGCTGCTGATCTACCTGAATTCCCTGGGTCTGGTGGACGCGCCGTAGCGGCGAGCCGGTGCGCTCACGCACCCGTGCACATTGGAGGCTAGTAATCCAGGCGGACGATTGTAAGTATCCCTCACATACACAGGAGGGCGCCTATGTTGTCGCGTATGGACGAATTTGGACGGCCGGCTTGGGTGCTGGCCACGGTTGTGGCGTTTTGGCTGTTCTGGCCGTTGGGCGTGGCTACCCTCGCCTACCTGGCCTGGACCGGGCGTTTGGCGGGTGTGGCCGGCTCTCGCATGGGCAAGGGTCCGGGACAGTGGTTCAACCTGCGCGGCGACGAGAAGCGGGCGGGCAGCCCCAGCGGTAATAAAATGTTCGACGACTACCGCGCCGAAACCATCCGCCGGCTGGAAGAGGAGCAGCGGGAGTTCCGCGACTACCTGGAGCGGTTGCGCCGCGCCCGCGACAAGTCGGAGTTCGACGGCTTCATGGCGGAGCGCCGGCGGACCGGCGCCTCGCGTGAGCCGGAGCAGACCGAGCAGGTATAAGGCCGACAGCACTCAGGTCCGGGCGTGATACGACTGGACCTGAAACTGCGGATGTTGTTCCGCCGGGGAATGTTGCGGAGAAGCCTGTGTCCAAACCTGGGCGCAGGCTTTTCTATTTATCGAGGGCGTGCGCTTTGCAGCCCTATCGGACCGTATGGTGCCAAAGGTTGACCTGTCATCGCCATGGATACACTGGTGCAACACTCCGACATCGGCCGGCGTAGTTGTCGCAGCCACCGAGCCATCGTATCGAAGGCGGCTCGGAATAACCGATGAGAGGCGGACAGTTCCAGAGGCTGCTGCTGTCAGGCGGTGTGTCGGGCCTTGCCGAAGGGCGGCTGCATCGGACGCCGATACCAGGCACTACCGCTGGACTCCTGCCCCTCGGCCGCGGCTGGAACAACGCCACTCGGGGACCGGTCTGCTTTGCGCTGACGTCCGTCCGTGTTGGACTCGATCATACTGCCAAACCACAGCAACAGTGCCGGCATAACGACCAGCAGGAAAACGGCGCACGTCAAAACTAGCATCGGTCACCCATGTTATTGTCCGGCTTGCGACGATAGACGTGGGGACCCTTTGGCTATCGCTAAGTGCTGGTCGGGCATTCACTTGGGTCAGCTAGCCCAAGCTGTGCCTCCGCACGGGATGGCGGCGCGACTGGGCCAGCCTTCCCTCCAGGTCCCGGCGAACGCGCTGGATGCTTTTGCCTTGGATTTACGAAGGCTCAGCCGGCTACGGAGGGATGACGCCAAACCAGCCGGCAACCGTATTGCGCGTTGGCAGCAGCTCCAGGAACGCCCTAATCCGCGGCGTCGGCCAGCCCAGCCTCCGCAAGCTCCGGCAGCAGCGGCAGCAGGCGCGGCAGGTCGCGCTCGGCAACGCAGCACAGATACTGCCCGGCCGGTGGCGCATCCGCCTCCCGCGGCGGCAACGGCAGCCCATCCGGGCCGAGCGGCAACGCCGTCATGCCAAGGTCGGCATATACGTCGAGCAGCCCGGTTCCAGCCCGCCACACCGCGGCGTCCAACCCTTCCTGGGCCGCCAGGTCGCGCAGGTTCCAAACGGTCGAGGCGCGGTCGTTGACTGATCCCGCGGGGTCGCCAAGGCCGAGCAGCACGCCGCCCACCCGGCGAAACGGGATGCCGGCCCGGCCCAGCTCGCCCATCACGATCCCATCGGCGACCGCCGGCGGCAAGGCGCCCAAGGCAGCGTAACGCGCCCGGCCCTCCCCGGCCCATGGCAGCCAGCGGACCCGGCTCGGCCGGATCAGCCGCCACAGCGCCATCAGCGCCATCCCTACCACGAAGGCGATGGACAGGCGCAGGCTGTTGGGCAGGTCGGGGGACAGCACGATGTCCAACCAGCCGTTCTCGGACAAGCCGCGCAGCTTCGGTTCGAACGCGGCCAGCACCGCCACGCACAGCACCAGCGCCAGCAGCGGCAGGGCCGTCCCCAAGCTCAGCGGCCCGGACAATAGCCGGGCGTGCCGGTAGTAGGCGTTGCGGAACGGCGCCACCAGCAGCATCGCCAGCACCAGCACGCCGGGTATCCATAGATTGGTGCCCTGCGCGCCGGTGAACCCGGCACCCAGGAGCAGCATCACCAGGGTCGCGCCCCAGGCCAGCGTGACCCGGTGCGACAGCCCGATTGACAGCACGATCAGCGCGGCCCCGATCAGGGACGGCACGAACTGCCCGGCATCGGCCGCAATGTCGGCGAAGTCCGGGTCTATCCAGGAGAAATCGGGCCGGTTGTCCAACAGCCCCACCGCCATCAGCAGCGCTCCGCACATGGCGACGGCGCCGGTTGAGGCGCCGATGGCCAGGCTCGGCTCGCTCCAGCGCGACAGCGACTGGGTGACGGCCCGCGCCGAGGCTAGTTGAGGCGTGCCCGGGCGTTGCACGCCTTTCTTTACCAGCGCGCCGCCGCGCAGCAAGATTTCATTGCCGGCGAACAGGCTGCCGGCCAGGAACAGCGGGATGATGTAGTAGTAAAGCCGGAACACGACGATGGCGCCCAGGATGGTGGGCGGCTGCAAGTATGGTTCGAGTCCCAGCAGCATGGCGGTGTCGAACACTCCGAGGCCGCCGGGCAAGTTGGCGGCCAGCCCCGCCGTGTAGGAGGCGACATACACGCCGAGAAAGCGGATGTAGGTCAGGCCCGGCGTGTCCGGCAGCAACTGGTAGAAGATCGCCGCCGTGACCGCCACGTCCACCGTCGCCAGCGCCACCTGCACCACTGCCATGCGGTAGTCCGGCAGCGTCACGGGGTTGCCGAACAGCCGTATGGTGCCGACGAAGCGGGACAGGCTGACATAGGCCGCCACCACACCCCACAGCCCCAGGCCGATGGCATACATGCCCCAGCGCGGCACGATGGCGCCGAAGAACGGGATGGCATCCGGCTCCCAGAACAGGATGACGCCGCCGAGCACCATCCCGCCCAGACCAAAGGTCAGGCTGCAGAACGCCACGACCTTGGCGATCTCGAACGGGGTGAGGCCCCAATGCGAATACAGCCGGTAGCGCACGGCCGCGCCCGACACCGCGGCAAAGCCCAGGTTGTGCGACAGCGCGTAGGCGCAGAACGACGCGAACGATACGCGGCCATAGCTGACCTTATGCCCGGCATAGATGGTGCCCAGCCGGTCGTAGAACGTCAGCACCCCGTAGGACAGGACGGTCCAGCCAAAGGAGATCATCAGCGCCCGTGACGGGATCGCCTCCAGGGCCACCTTGATGTCGGCGACCTTGAGGTGGCGGAACTCCTTCCAGATGACGTAGATCGCACCGACCAGCAGCAACAGGCCGAGCACCGCCGGGACCTGGCGGGCAGCCTTCTTGAGAAACTCCATCGTCAGGCCGCGTTCGGGACGGTGGCCGTGGCGGCCAATCGTGCCCGGATCAGCGCAACCGTTTCCGCTATCCCGTAGAGTGCCACGAAGCCGCCGAAGCGCGGCCCCTCTGCCTGGCCCAGCAACACCTGATACAGGCAGCCGAACCACGATTTCAGGTCTGGCAGGGGGTGCCGCTTGCCGACCTCATAAACGACGTCCTGGATCGCTTCCGGCGCGGTGCCGGGGGCCAGGGCCTCCAGCTCGCGCGCCAGGTCCTCCAGCGCGGCGCGTTCCGCGTCTGTGGGGGCGCGATACTGCTTCGCCGGGCGGACGCGGTCCCGGTAGTAGGCGATGGCGTTGTCCACCAGGCCGTCGAAGAACGGGTTGGCGCCGGGCGCGGTGTCCGGGCTGTAGCGGCGGAGGAAGCCCCATAGCATATCCGGCGTTTCGGCGTTCACCACGCTGGCCAGGTTCAGCAGCATGCCGAAGCTGACGGGGGCGGCGGCGCCGACGTTGCGGCCGCCCTGGATATGCCAGGCCGGGTTGGCCCGGCGTTCGGCCTCGGCCTGGGCCGGCAGCTTGGCGGCATTGGCGAGGTAGTCGTCCACGGCGCGGGGAATCACGTCGAAGAACAGGCGCTTGGCGCGGCCGGGCTGGTGATACATGAACCCGGCCAGGCTTTCGGGCGGGGCATAGGTCAGCCACTCGTCCACCGATAGGCCGTTGCCCTTGCTCTTGCTGATCTTCTGCGCGTGCTCGTCCAGGAACAGCTCGTAGGTCAGGCTGACCGGCGGCGGGCTGCCCAGCACCGCGCAGACCCGGCTGGACAGCTTCACGCTGTCGATCAGGTCCTTGCCGGACATCTCGTAGTCCACGTCCAGGGCGTGCCAGCGCATCGCCCAGTCGGCCTTCCATTGCAGCTTGCAGGCGCCGCCGGTGACGGGGGTGATGTGGCGCTCGCCGGTGTCGGGGTCCTGCCAGGATACGGTGCCGGCGAGCGCATCCACCTCGTCTATGCGGACCTGCATCACCTGGCCGGTGCGGGGATGCAGGGGCAGGAACGGCGAGTAGGTCGCCTGGCGGTCGCGGCCCAGGGTGGGCAGGATGGTGGCGACGATCTCCGCATGGCGCTCGGCCACGCGGATCAGGGCGGCGTCGAAGCGGCCGGACGTGTAGTAGTCGGTGCTGGACGCGAACTCGTAGTCGAAGCCGAAGCCGTCCAGGAAGGCGCGCAGCCGGGCGTTGTTGTGAGCGCCGAAGCTAGGATGGGTGCCGAAGGGATCAGGCACCCGGGTCAGCGGCTGGCCGATGTGGCGGGCCAGCATGTCGCCGTTCGGCACGTTGTCGGGCACCTTGCGCAGCCCATCCATGTCGTCGCTGAACGCCAGCAGGCGGGACGGTTGGCCAGTCAGCGCCGTGTAAGCATTGCGGACCCAGGTGGTGCGCGCGACCTCGCCGAAGGTGCCGATGTGCGGCAGTCCGCTGGGGCCGTATCCCGTCTCGAACAGGGCGGTTGCTTTTCCGCTGGCCTCCACACGGGCGGCGACCTTGGCCGCTTCCTCGAACGGCCATGCCTTCGGGAGCGGGTCTGCGGTGTTGCGAACTGTATCGGACATGGGTGCAAGCTAGAAACGGGGGTAGGCCGGGTCAATCATGGGAACGCGTATCAGAAAGGGATTCGGTGCTGCGACTGCGTCCTTCTTCCTGCCGGTCGGGAACGGCAGGCCGGCAAAGCCACGGCTCAACCGCCATTCGGAGGTCTGCAGCCGCATGAAGTGGGAGCAGGCGTGCGCGGCTTGGCCCGGGCCGCCGCCGTGCCAAGCCACGCAAGCCCGCCCAGAATAGATTGCGGTCAGGTCCGGGCGTGCAGCGACTTGAAACTGCAAGTCTCTGCTCGCAAACAAAAAAGCTGGATCGGTTTGTGTCCAGTCTGGACGCAAACCGGCCTAGAATCCCAAGTCCGCCAGCGCCCGGTGCGCCGCGTCCCGTAGCGCGTCCTCGATCACCTGCAGGAAATCACTCCCTGCCGCGTCCGTCGTCCATGGGTCCATCGTGGTCGAGATCAGAAAATCCACTCCGGTCTCTGGCCGGGGCGTCACGGTCATCCGGCGGCAGAGCGCGTCCACGAACCCGGCGCCATAGGTCGCGCGGTCGAACCGGCTGCTGGTCAGGATCAGGTCGAGGCTGCCGCCGCCAATGGGTGCGCGGCCCATGTCCTCACGCGGCTCGACCACGCTGCACAGGGCGAACACGCGGTCGTTGAACAGGTTGGCGCGCAGCAGGTCGGTGTTCCACGCCCCATCCGCGCCCTTGAAGTTCAGCATGAAGGCCAAGATCACCTGGTCCGAGCCGATCTGGCTGAATAGTTCGTGCGCCGCCGGGTCGGCCTGCAGGCGGGCGGCCAGGGTGGCATTGTCCAGGCCGACGAAGGAGCGGATCATCGCCCGTTCCGCCGCCAGGGCACGCTGCCCGGCGCCGGCCCGCTCCGCCGGGGTACGATTGAAGCAGGTGATGCGGAACCGCGGGTCGCGCAGGGTCGCCAAGCGGCAGAACAGCCGCTTGCTGGTCCACAGGCACTGACCCAGGATACGGCCGTAGCCGCTGCTGTCCGGGCGGATCACCCGGTGGGCCAGCCAAACGGCGGCGGCGGCGGAACCGGGCTTGCTGCCCTCCAGGCCGTAGATGCCGACCGTCGGCTCGGCCTGGCTGTGGAAGACGACCGGCGCGCGCAGGGACACCAGGTCCCGCATCGCCGCGTTGCGGTAGCACAGGGCGCCGGCGGGATAGGGGACGTAGCCGCCCTTGTGCGGGTCCACGGTGATGCTGTCGGCCCGGCCCAATGCCTCGTACTGCGTCCGCGCATAGGGACCCATCGCGGCGGTTGGCACGCCGCATATCTGGTCCGGTTCGGACTCGTCGCGCAGGGTGGTGCGGAAGTAGCCGCCCCAGGCCGCGTCCGCGTGCACCATGAAGTTCAAGCCTCGCGCCCGGAAGCGGTCCCGCAGGTCCAGCAGCCCGGCCAGGGGGTCCACGGCGCTTTCCTCCGTGCTGCCCAGGACGGCGACGGCGCACAGCACCGGCGTCCGGCGGCGCAGCAGGATGGTCAGCGTCGCCTCGACGTGGTCCAAGTCCAGCCTGGCGTCCTGGTCCACGCGCTGCACCAGCACGGCATTGCTGCCCAGGCCCAGTACGGTGGCCGCCTTGGGCCAGGAATAGTGGCTGGTGGCCGCCGCCAGCAGCACCGGCGGCTCGGGCACGTCGGGCATGAAGTTGCGGTAGAACGCCACCAAGCCGGTGTTCTGCACGGCGTAGCCCGCCAGCGCCGCTTGCAGCACGTCCGGCTCCACCCCCAGCGCGGCGAGCGCCGCCGGCAGGCCGGCGACCGCATCGAGGTCCAGGTTCAGCAGCGTCCAGGTGTCCAGGTCCACCAGCCGCGCGGTGCCGCCAGCCCAGACCGGCACCTCCACGGCGCGGCCCGGCGCCAGGGCCGGCACCTCCTTCAGCGCGGCGCGCAGGGCGACGGGGGCGAAGACCAGGTTGCGGGCGGCCCACAGCGCCTCGATGTTGGCGACGGTGCCGCCGCTGGTGATGTGGCCCCAGGGGACTACGACGCCCGGCGCGGGCGGGCAGGCGTGCGGCGGCACCGTGTAGCCCAGCATCCGGCACAGGTCGTTGCCGACCTCGATCTCCAGCCGGGTGGTGACGGGGGAGGCCTCGGCGGCGACATTGTTCTGGTTATACGGCAGCGCCGCGATCAGCCCGACCATTGCCGGCAGCGCGGTGTCCCAGAGCATATGCCCCTGGTAGCGCATGGAAGCGAAGGGCGCAGACAGGCGCAGCGCCTTGAACAGCACCTCGGCGTCCCTCCGCAGCCGTTCGGCGCCGGCGATGTAGCCGGGGCTGGCCTGGATGGCCGGGGTGATGTGGGCCGGGTCCTCCGGATGGAAGCCGCGGCGGAAGCCGGCGTGGCTGTCGAGCGCGGCCACTACCAGGTCCCGCAGCAGGTCCGCATTCTCGGCGCGGGGGCCGAGGAACCAGGCTTCCGGGATGCCCTCCCCGGGAATGTCCAGGCGAAGGGCGTCGTGCAGGCGGGCGTCCCAGGCGGCGTGGGCACGGATACGCCGGGCTGATTGCGGGGTGGACGGGGCGGCAGCGGGGACAGGAGCTTCGAGGGGCATTGCGGCAGGGTGCGTTGCGCGGAAGCAATGGGCAAGATGTCGTTGCATTTGGTTGATATACTGGTGCATCGCAGGGACGGCTGCTGCGTTACGTGGTCGTTAACTTGTGAAGGAGGCTGCCCGATGACACGCCTACTCTCCGCCTTGCTGGCTGCGTCTGCGCTGCTGGCAGCCGCGCCGGCAGCCCATGCCGCTAACGCGCGCAAGCCCTACGCCAACGTGGACCATCACAACGATGCTGGTAACGATACCGGCGACAGCCAAGTGGACCGGCTGAACGACATGCAGCTGGACCGCAACTACACCGGGCCGCGCTACCCGATTGGTCCGGCCATGCCGCCGGGCAGTCCGCGGCCTGGCTATGCTCCGCCGGCGGGAGGTCCGCCGCCTGGCTATGCCCCGCCGCCTGCTGCGCCGCGTCCATATTAACGCAACGCAAGCCCGGGGACATCCCCGGGCTTCTTGGGCCGACCTTCAATGCGCCGGAGGGCGGGAAAGCGCGACGCCTTCCGCCGTCATGGGGTTAGCTGTTGTTCATGGGAGGCGCTGACGATGTTCCACTTTACTTTACGAACTCTCTGGTCGAGTGGACCAAGGTAACAGGGTTTACATCAGCTCAGCCTACCCTGGGATGATGACACACCCTACAGTCCCAGGTCGGACAGACCCGGATGGTCCGCTGGACGTGGACCAGACGGCCAGTGGAACAGCCGCTCGACCCCTGCAATTGGTACATCGTTGATGCTGGCTTCTCGCCGGCGCATCAAGCCGCTGGCGTCGAACTCCCATTGCTCATTGCCGTGGCTGCGGCGCCAGGCGCCGTCGGCGCCATGCCACTCGTATGCGAAGCGGACGGCAATCCGGTTTCCTGTGTAGGTCCAAACCTCCTTGATGAGCCGGTATTCCAGTTCCTGGGACCATTTCCGGGCCAGGAAAGCCTGGATGGCATCGCGACCCCCGAAGAACTCCGACCGGTTGCGCCACCGGCTGTCGGGCGTGTAGGCCGCGGCGACACGGGCGGGGTCGCGGGTGTTCCAGGCATCCTCCGCCATGCGTGCCTTTTGCGCCGCGGTCTCGGCGGTGAAGGGCGGGACGGGCGGGCGAACCGCATCGGACATGGGCATGTCCCCGGGTACGAGGGGCAGGGCGGATGCGTTGGGGTTAAAGGGATCTCGACCGGACGGTATCGGGTTGGAGCCCCGGGCTGTCGGCAGACGGGCTGTTAGCAAATGGGCCGGGGTTGACGAAGTTGCTCACGAAGGCGATGGCTGCCGCAACGGCCAGCGGCACCGCCCACCATCGCACTGGGATGAAAAACAGGCTGTGCCGCCGGCGCAGCACTACCTGCTCTCCCGTGGCTTGGTCTAGCAGCACCCGGCCTGGCCGGCCATTCAGCCACTGTCCGACCCACCAGTTGGCGGCGGCGGCGGCAAGCAGCCCGGCCACCAGGGCGAGACCAGCCATTCGGTCCAGCCCGGCAGCGTTCAGCAGCGCGCCGAGCAGCACGGTGACGCCTCCACCAACCAGCAGGGTGACCGGCACCACGAGGATGCCCCATCCGCTCCAGATCAGCATGCTGTGTTCCTCCTGGCCTAATCTGCCCTTTGCCGCGCCACCGGCTACAGCGTCAACCCGCCATCCACATGCAGGCACTGACCTGTGATGTAGCCCGCCGCCGGGGACAGCAGGAAGGCGATGGCTGCCGCCACCTCATCCGGCGCGCCCAGCCGGCCCAGTGGGATCGCGGCCAACGCATGGGCCCGGGCGTCGTCGGACATGGCGGAGTGCCGCCCCGGCGCTTTGCGGATGATGCCGGGCACGACGCAGTTGACCGTCACGCCGTCGGGCGCAAGCTGCGCTGCCAGCGACCGGGTCAGCGCCACGAGCGCCGCCTTGGCCGCGGCCGTCGCCGGGAAGTGCCCGGCTGCCGGGCGGAACACCGCCGACAGGAACGACCCGGTGCTGACCACCCGGCCCGCCGGAGAGGCGCGCAGGTGCGGCAGGGCGGCGGTGGCCAGGTTCAGGAAGGCACGGGCGTTGACCGCGATGGCCTCGTCGAACCCGGCCTCGTCCAGGTCGCCAAACCGGCGGCGGTCGGCGCGCCCGGCAACGTGGACCAACTGGTCCAGCCGGCCCCAGCGCGCGACGGCATCCGCCACCAGCGCGCCGCCTGCGCCCGGGGCGCTGAAGGGTTGGATGGCGACGGCGGCCTCGGCGCCTGCGGCCCGAAGCTCCGCCGCCACGGCCTCTGCCCCGTCACGGTTGCTGCCGGTGTGGACCAGCAACGCCCGGCCCGGCGACGCAATCATGCGGCACAGCGCGGCGCCGATGCCGGAGCCGCCGCCGGTGACGACCGTGACGGTCGGGTTCAGGGCCGTCGTCAGATCCCAGGTCGTCGTCAGATTCGGGACCGTCATGGGGTTAGGGTTGCGTCGGACATGCGGTGCATCGTCACCCGTCGCACCCTGCCACGCCAACTGGATGCGAGAGAAATGTTGTCCGCCTCATGATACCCAATCATCGCCAACTGTGCAGGATCAGGTCCGAAACGTCATCCTACGCATCTGCAACCCCAGCCCACTCTGCCACTTAAGTGTAACACTGTCCTGCCTGGCGGCGCGCCAGACCCAACGAAGGTTCCAGCCGCGATGCCCGACATTCAGACCTCGACCAACCGCGCCGCTGCCCTTGCCGCGGCGCGCAACGTGAAGATGGCGCGCTCAGCCCATGCCTATGTCCGCGGCAATACCGCCAAGTTCTACGAGTGGCTGGCCGGCGTCACTGTCGGGTGTCCGGAGGGTCCGCCGGTCTGGATCTGCGGCGATTGCCACCTCGGCAACCTCGGCCCGGTGGCGGACGGCCATGGCAGGGTGGAGATACAGATCCGCGACCTCGACCAGAGCGTGATCGGCAATCCCGCGCACGACCTGATCCGCCTTGGCCTGTCGTTGGCCAGCGCCGCCCGCGGGTCGGACCTGCCGGGCATCATCACCGTCCAGATGCTGGAGCAGATGGTGGCGGGCTACGAGGCCGCGTTCACGGGCGACGCCACGCCGGACGACGCCCCGCCCGAGACCGTGCACCTAGTGATGCAGGAGGCCATCGGCCGGTCCTGGAAGCACCTGGCGCGCGAGCGCATCGGTGACGCCAGGCCCACGATCCCGCTGGGCAAGCGGTTCTGGCCGTTGGACGACAAGGAGCGCTCGGCGGTGGATGCCCTGTTCGCCCAGGATGATGTGCGCCGGCTCGTTACCTCCCTGCACGGCACCGACCGGGAAGCCGACGTGCGCGTGCTGGATGCGGCGTATTGGGTCAAGGGCTGCAGCTCCCTCGGCATGCTGCGCTACGCGGTCGTCGCCCGGGTGGGCGGCAAGGGCGGTGAGCTATGCCTGGTGGACATCAAGGAGGCCACGGCCGCCGTCACTCCCCGCGCCGCCGACGCCGATATACCGCGCGACAATGCCAAGCGCGTGGTGGAGGGCGCCCGGCACCTGGCGCCGCATCTCGGAAACCGGATGCTGGCCGCGCGCGTGGAGGACCGGGCCGTGTTCATGCGCGAACTGCGGCCGCAGGACCTGAAGGTGGAAGTAAACCGGATGACTCAGGAAGAGGCGATGGGCGTCGCCCGCTTCTTGGCCGGAGTGGTCGGCCAGGCCCATGCCCGGCAGATGGACCCGCCGGCCCGGCGGCGCTGGGCCGCCGAGTTGAGCCGCAGCAGCAAGACCCTGGATGCCCCGGGCTGGCTATGGACGACGGTGGTGCAACTGGTGGCGGCGCACGAAGCGGCCTACCTGGACCATTGCCGGAAATATGCGCTGCAGGAGGCGGCCTGATGCACGGCTTGTCCTGCTGCTGCCGGCAGCCAATATTGCCTGATGTAGCGACCAGGGAGGCCCGCCCATGCCGGCCAACACGCCCGCATGAGTAGCGTCATCGAGTTCAAGCACCGCAAGGATGACACCTTGTGGGCCGTCGTCGCCCAGGTCGGCCGTGCCAGCCGGGTGGCGGAAATCTTCTCCAGCCGCGAACGGGCGCTGGCGGACCGGGCTTGGCGGGAGCAGCAAATCAGGGCTTATGCCGGGTTGCTGGCAAGCTGCCGGCAGCCGGCACCTAGCTACAGCGTGGCGCCGATCCGGCCGGCGGACTTGCCGCGGGCGTGGAAGCCGTTGCCGGCGCTGGGGTTCCTGCGGGGCCAATTTATCTAGGCAGCCGCGGGCCATCAAGAACTAGGCGGCGATCGTGTCCTACAACACCGGCGCCGGCTGGTCGGTCGAGGCTGCCAAGCGCAGCGCCAGCCCGTCGAGCTCCGCATAGGCCATGAACACATGGTAGAACGAGCTGGTCGGGATCAGCCGGGACATCGAAGCGCCGGTTTCATCCAGTTGGTCGGTCCAGGCGCCTGGCAGGCAGCCCTGCAAGTAGCGGGTGCCGATGCCGCGCACGGTCGGCGCCACCCGCGCCAGGCCATCCCCGCCGCGCCGGGCCATTGCGACATGGGCCTTCAACGCCTCGGTTTGCGGCCATAGGCGGAAGCTGCGAAGCCGCGGCGCACCGTCCCGCCCGATCGCGTCCCACACCAGGCCGGTCGCCGGGTCCACGCCGTGGCGGAGGGCGAAGGCATACAGCCGGTCGATCTCGGCGCCGGCTTCGCCACCGGTCAGGCGCTCGTACTGGTCCAGCAGCCAAGCCCATTCCAGGTGGTGCCCCGGTTCGACATGAGTGCCGGCTTCGCCGGGGGCGGGGGTCCAATCCTCGGCGAAGAATTCTCCGAGCGTGCCGGTCGCCGGATCGAACAGGTGGCGGCGGAACAGGCCGACTAGCGAATGGGCGTGCTCGGCATAGTATGAGTCGCCTGAAGTCTCATACAGCGCCAGCACGGCCTCCAGCAGGTGCATGTGCGGGTTCTGCTGCCGCGGCCCGTCTTCCCAGGGCTGGACGTTGCGGTAGCCAGCGGGCGGGTGCGGCATGTGGGCGGTAATCCAGTCCAGGGTGCGGCGGGCGCGGGCCAGCGGCTCCTCCGACCGGGTCAGGCGGGCGTGCCAGGCCAAGGCGAACAGCACGAAGGCCAGGTCATACAGGTCCGCCGCCGGGTCCAGCGTGTCGCCTGCCGGAGACAGCCGCCGCGCCCAGGCACCGTCGGCGCGGGCGCCTTGCCGGGCCATGAAGGCATAAGCGTCCTCCGCCACCGCCTGCCCCGGCGCCCAGCCCAGCAGCGCCGCATGGGAAAAGACGTAAATCTGGCGTGCCTGCACCCGCATCCGCTTGAACGGCACTCCGGACGGCGATCCGTCCAACTGCAGCGATTCGTGCACGCCCAGCCCGGGCGCATCGTTGCCGGCGACGGACCAGAACGGCAGGGCCTGGCCGAACATCCAGCCGCGGAAGGCGGCATGGGCGCTG
>CAXTCI010000063.1:0-26865 GCA_964242325.1 uncultured Acetobacteraceae bacterium | reverse complement strand
CTGGCGTCGTGGGCGCTCGGGCCGTGGCTGCGGCGGCGGGCATCGCCGACCTTATTACGGTGGACATCGGCGGCACCAGCGCGGACATCAGCCTGATCAAGTCCGGCCGGATCGGGCTGACGAGCGCCGGCCGCGTCGGCGATTGGCCGCTGCCGCTGCCGATGGTGGACATGGTGACGGTGGGCGCGGGGGGCGGCTCCATCGCCCGGGTGTCGGACGGCGCGCTGCTCGTGGGGCCGGCCAGCGCCGGGGCCGATCCTGGGCCGGCCTGCTACGGCGCGGGCGGCACGGCGGCGACCGTGACCGACGCCCACCTGGTGCTGGGCCATCTGCCCCCGTCCCTGCTGGGTGGGCGGATGACGCTTGATCCGGCTGCAGCCGCGGCGGCGATCCAACGCGAGGTGGCGGACCCGCTCGGGTTGGGCTTGCACGAGGCGGCGCGGGGCATCCTGGCGATCGCCGACACCAACATGGTCGGCGCGATCCGGGTGGTGTCGGTCGAACGGGGATGGGACCCGCGCAGCTTCACGTTGGTGCCGTTCGGCGGTGCGGGATCGCTGCACGGCGTGGCCTTGGCGGCGCTGCTGGACATCTCGGCTGTGCTGATCCCGCCCGCGCCGGGCCTGCTGTGCGCGGAGGGGCTGCTGCAATCCGACCTGAAAGCCGAGTTCCACCGCACGCTGCCGCAGGCAGGGACCGCCAGCGAGGCCACGATCAACGCGGCGCTGGCGGCACTGCGGGAGGAGGCATCAGCTTGGCTCGCGGCGGAGCAGGTGGCCGAAGCGGACCGTGCCTGCGAGGCCGTGGCCCTGATGCGCTACGAAGGCCAGGGCGGCGAGCTGGCGATCCCGTGGGAAGGGACGGAAGCTGCGGCCCTCGCGGCGTTCCGGGCGGCGCACCAGGCGCTGTATGGCTTTACGATGGATGCTCCGGCCGAGTTCGTTACCCTGCGGGTCGAGGCCACCGGCCGGATGCCGGCAGCGGCGGCGGGGCGCCTGGCCGCGGCGCCGATGCCGGACCCGGACGAGGTGCGGACCGTGCATTTTGCGGGAGGCGCCCACGACGTGCCGGTGCTGGACAGGAACAAGCTGGGGGCCGGGGCGGCATTCTGCGGTCCCGCTATCGTGACCCAGCTCGACGCGACGACGCTGGTGCCGCCGGGGTGGCAGGCGGAGGCCCTGGATACCGGCGCGATCCTGCTGCGCCGTGATGGTGGGTTGCCTTGAACTTTCGTCTGGAGTCGAGGCATCGCCTTGGCCGAAAAGCAGAGGCAGCGGTAAGGGGTAGGAAACGTGGTCACGCCAGCCAAGCTGCTACGGTCCGGCCAACCTCGCCGACCCGTGTAGTACTAACCGCCATTTGCTTGCACCGTTATGCTGTCGGCGGCCCTTGCAGGGCGGACAACCTTCAGCCTCTACAGCCACAACGTAATGCTGTGGGACGGCGTATGACGCTTCGCTCATACGCCATACGAGGATTACCGAGGAAACGGTCAGAGCGGATGGTGGCTGGTATAAGGCGGGCGTTGTGGCTTGCTTCCCGGACCAGGCCGGGGTTTTACCGGTCCGGCCCGCCACTCCCCATGTGCGGGACCAAGCGGCCAGGCGCTTTGCAGGCACGATGATGTCCAGGTGGGTAGACGCCGCTTCCTCCACTGAACTTGCCCGGGAGAACCTCATGGAGATTGAGGCCGAGGGCATAGCCATGCTGCTCTATGACATCGGTGGCGCCGCGTATGCGACTGCTGCCGTGTGCCCCCACCACGCCGCCTGGCTCAGCCAGGGCGGGCTGGACGGCGACCTGGTCAACTGTCCGCGCCACCAGGGGCAGTTTCATGTGCCGACCGGCCGCAAGACCCGCGGCCCCGAGTGCCCGGACCTGCGGACCTATCCGGTGCGAGTGGAGAATGGCCGAGTTTGGGTGAACGTCGCCTGACCGCCAGTCGCCTGATCGCCAGCTGTATTTCTTGCGCCGGGCCAAAGCCGTTAGCATACTGACGGCTTGCATCGGCAAGCAGGCAGGAGGCACGCATGACTTCAGGTTTGGACATGATCCTACGCGGCGGCCGTGTGGTGGATCCCGCGACCGGGCGCGACGGCGTGGCGGACGTCGGCATCCGGGACGGCCGCATCGCCGCCATCGAGCCGGCGCTGCCGGCAGACGCTGCGCGGGAAGTTGCGGATGTGTCGGGCAAGGTCGTGACGGCCGGGCTGATCGACACGCACGGGCACGTTTACCAGCACGTCACCGGCAAGTTCGGCCTGAATGCGGACATGGTCGGCGTAGACAGCGGCGTCACCACCGTCGTGGACCAGGGCGGACCGAGCTGCATGACCATTCCCGGCTTCCGCGCCTTCATCGCCGAGCCGGCGAAGACGCGGGTGCTGTGCTTCATTTCTGCCTATTTGGTCGGTGGGCTGGAGGGGCACCTGTATCCCGACCTGTACGGGCCGGGGCAACTGAACGTGGAGCATACCGTCCGTGCCGCGCGGGAGAACCCGGACCTGGTACGGGGCATCAAGGCCCATGCGGAGATCGGCGGCGCGTCGCGCTGGGGCCTGGAGGTCATCAAGATCGGCAAGCAGATCGCCCGGGGCGCCGGGCTGCCGCTGTATATCCACCTGGGCCAGCTTTGGCCCGCCAAGGACGGGGTGACCATTGACCCCGACGAGGTCGTGCGCGAGCTGGTGCCGCTGATGGAGGCGGGCGACGTGCTGGCGCATCCGTTCACCCGGCACCCCGGCGGCTTCATCTCGGCGGAAACCGGCGAGGTGCACCCGGTGGTCTGGGCGGCGCTGGAGCGCGGGGTAACGGTGGACGTGGGGCATGGCTCCCACTTCTCGTTCGACATGGCGCGCAAGGTGCTGGCCGCGGGGATCGTGCCGCACACGCTGGGCGCGGACATGCACGGCTACAACGTGCGGGTGCCGGAGGCGGCGAAGGATGGGGCGCAGCGGGCGGCCAACCCGTTCTTCGGCGTGGCGCCGTTCAACCTGACCAATGCGATGACCAAGCTGCTGGCAATGGGCATGACGCTGCCGCAGGTCCTCGCGACCGTGACCAGCAATCCGGCCAAGATGCTGCGCCTGGAGGAGGAGATCGGCAGCTTGCAGGTGGGCCGGGAGGCGGACGTGACGGTGCTGGACGTCCTGCCAGGACGGTTCGAGCTGGCGGACAATAGCGGCGTGAAGGTGACGGCATCCGAGATGATCGTGCCGGCCTTCTCGCTCCGTGCGGGCCGGCGGCATGATGTCAGCAGCCCGCTGGTGCCGCAGCCGATGCGTGTGGCGGCGTAAGAGCAGGAGCTTTTTCCGCCCGCGGTGACTGCACATGCCAAGACACGCTTGCCTTCCCCCTCTCCCTTCGGGAGAGGGCCGGGGTGAGGGGGGCGGGCAAGCGTTGCTCTAGCCGGGGCGAGGATGTGCTCATCCCGGACCCACAGCGCCCCGCTGTGCGGCCGAGACCCATTCACCCCGTTTTCTTCCTGAGGGGAGAGAAGGCTTCCGCCAAGGGCCGACGTCATAGCCCAGCCAAAGAGCTTCACTGTCCCGTCGTCCGGGAACCACGGCCCTATCCCAACCGCAGCGGCGCCCGGCCGTGCACGTTGCCGTCCTGCACGAGCCGCGCCAACGCATGAACGAAGGCGCGCCGCTCCGCAGGCGGCAGCGCCGCAACCGTGCGGGTATGCGCGCGCCGGGCTGGTGCGTCCATCCGGTCCAGCAGGTCCGCTCCGGCCGCCGTCATCTCCACCAGCCGCAGCCGCCGGTCGTCCGGGCTGGCCCGGCGATGCAGCAGCCCGCGCCGCTCCAGCCGGCCCACCACGTTGGCCAGGGTCGCGCGGTCCACGCCGACTTCCTCGCCCAGCCGCGCCTGGTCCAGCCCGGGATGCGCCTGCACGGCGGTCATGATGCTGTATTGCACCGGCGTCACGTCGAAGGCGCCGCACTCCTCGATGAACAGCGCCACGTGGATTTGGTGCAGCCGGCGGATCAGGAAGCCGGGCCGGACGGCGAGGTCGTAAGCGGTGGGCGCATGGTCATCGGGCATGGCGGCTCCCATACCAGCCGTGGGCACGCCGGGCCATGAGAGGCTGACATGAAATACTGGCAAGAGTTCGTGGACGCCACGCCAGGGCAGACCGCCTGGACCGGCAGCTACCCGGCCGCCATGCCGGACGGGCGGTGGCTGGTGTTGCCGTTTCGGGATTTTGGCGATGTGGCGGTGGCCGGGCTGATCGCCAACCAGGCATCGTTCGCGGTGCTGGATCAGCTTGCCGCTTGGACCGCCGTGGCGGCGGCGCCCTTGCGGGCCGAGGTCGTAGTGGGTTTGCCGACCCTGGGGCACACGGTCGGCGCCGCCGTGGCGCGGGCGCTGGGCCATGCCGGATGGGTGGCGCCGTCCACGACGCGCAAACGCTGGTATGACGACGCGTTGTCGGTGCCGCTCGCCTCCATCACGTCCCCTGCGGCGGGGGCGAATGCCGCCCGGCGCATGTGGCTGGACCCACGGCTGCTGCCCCGGCTGCAGGGGCGGCGCGTGCTGCTGGTGGACGACGTGATCAGCACCGGCAGCTCCGCCCAAGCTGGGCTGGTGCTGCTGCGGTTTGCCGGGATTGCACCGGTGGGTCTGGCTGTCGCGATGATCCAGGGAGAGGCGTGGCGGACGGCTTGGCCGGCGGAGGTGCCCGTGGTGGGGGCGTTCAGCACGCCGCGGTTCCGGAGGGTTGCCGGGGGCTGGAGGCCTATCGTCGGGCGATCATGTCAATCTCCACGATCCCACCCCGCGCCAGCCCCGTAACGCCCACCGTTGTCCGCGCCGGCAGCCGGTCTCCCGGGAAGTAGCTCGCATACAGCGTGTTCATCGCGGCATAGTCCCGGTCGAACTGCGTCAGGAACACTCGCACGCACACCACGTCCGCCAGGCTTGCCCCGGCGCCACGCAGGGCGCGCTGCAGGTTGTCCATCACCTTGCGCGTCTGCGCCTCGATCCCCTCCGGCAGGGGCAGCGAGTCGTCGCCGGGGTCGGTGGCAAGCTGCCCGGTGACGAACAGCCAGCCGTCGCGCTCGACGATGTGGCTGTAGGGCGCCACGGGCTTGGGCGCATCTGGGATCATGTGGAAAATAGGGCCGGTCATGCTGGGCGCTCCTGGTGCGATGGCCCGGCGTAACGCTGCAGGAACTGCCGTGCGCGTTCAGTCCGCGGGGCGGTGAAAAAACTGTGTGGGTCCGCCGTCTCGACGATGCGGCCGCCGTCCATGAACACGACGCGGGTCGCGGCGTCGCGGGCGAAAGCCATCTCGTGCGTGACCACCACCATCGTCATGCCCTCCTGCGCCAGGCCCTGCATGACGGCCAGGACCTCCCCCACCAACTCGGGGTCGAGCGCACTGGTCGGCTCGTCGAACAGCAGCAGCTCCGGCCGCATCATCAGGGCGCGCACGATGCCGACGCGCTGCTTCTGGCCGCCGGACAGCCGGGCCGGGTAGGCGTCGCGCTTGTCCTGCAGGCCGACCTTGGCGAGCAGCGCCTCCGCCTCCTCCAGCACTTCCGTCCGAGGACGGCGCTGGGCGTGGCATGGGGCCTCGGTGATGTTCTGCAGCACCGTCATGTGCGGCCACAGGGCGAAGTGCTGGAACACCATGCCCATGCGGGTGCGGAGTTGCGCCAGTTCCCGGTCGGACATGGCGACGTTGCCGCCGGGCCGCAGGCCGACCTGGACGCCGCCGAGATGGACCTGGCCGCGGTCCGGGCGCTCCAGCCAGTTGATGCAGCGCAGCAGCGTGGACTTGCCGGAGCCGGACGGGCCGAGCACGCAGACCGTCTCGCCCCGGGCCACGTCGAGGTCTATGCCGTCCAGCACGGTATGGGCGCCGAACTCCTTGCCCAGCCCGCGGACACGGAGGACCGTTTCAGTCATCGCATGACCGCCGCCCGCCGGCTCGCCAGGCCGACCCCGCCCTCTACCGCCAGGCACAGCAGCCAGTACAGGCCGACGGCGGCGATGAAGGAGGCGAAGGGGACGTAGTACGTCGCCTGGATGGCCGTCGCCGCGTGGGTCAGCTCCTGCACGGCGATGATGGTCAGGAAGGCGCTGTCCTTGACCACCTGGATCACCTGGTTGCCGAGCGTCGGCAGCGCCGCGAACACCACCGGCGGCAGGATGACCCGGCGGAACAGCCCGAACCCGTGGAAGCCGAACGCCCGCCCGGCCTCGATGGTCTCCGCAGGCAAGCCCAGCCACGCACCGCGCAGCAATTCCGCCATGTAGGCCATGTGGTAGACCACGAGCGCCAGCAGGCCGGAGGTCCAGTTGCCCAGTTGCATCCCCAGGGACGGCAGGCCGTAGTAGATCAGGTAAGCGAACAGCAGGAACGGCACGCAGCGCATCGCGTCCACCAGGCCGCGCGCCGCCCAGGCCACCGGCGGACGCCGCGACATCAGCCCGGTGGATAGCATCGCCCCAAGCGCCAGCGCCGCGGCGGAGGCCAGGGCGGAGATCAGCAGCGTCGCCAGGAACCCGTCCAGCAGCAGCGCTCGCTGTTGCCAGACGATGACGAACTCCTCAATCATGGAGCACGGGTCCTGCTTCCTGCTCCCTCTCCCTCCGGGAGAGGGTTGGGGTGAGGGGGCGGGCAAACATGAGTTTTCCCGCACGGAGCCGCGTGCTTGTTGCGCCTGTGGTGCCTCGCTCCGCGGCTAAGACCCCCTCACCCCAACCCTCTCCCAGAGGGAGAGGGAGTAGGACGCCGTTCGCTGCCGGGTGCAGCAGCCCAGGGTAAGATGCCAGCCGCTCACGCCGCACGATGACCGCCCTCACGCATAGCGCCGTTCGACGACGCGCTGCAGGCGGACGAACAGGAACACGATCAGGCTGTAGATCACGAGCGCCGCCATGAACGGTGGCAGCGGCTCGTAGGTTTGCGCGCCGATGCGGACTGCGGCGCGGGTGATGTCCACGACGCCCAGCACGGCGACCGCCGGGCTGACCTTGACCAGCAGGGTCAGCTCGCTCACCAGAGCCGGCAGCGCGGCGCGGGCGACCTGCGGCAGCACGATGCGGCGGAAGCGCAGGCCCCGGCGCATTCCCATCGCCAGCGCGGCATCCACCTGGTCGCGGGGCAACGCCAGCAGTGATGCCCGCCAGATCTCGCAGTTGAACGCCGCCGTGGACAGGGTCAGGGTGACGATCCCCGCCGACACGGGATCGAGCGACAACCCGATCCTTGGCAGGGCGAAGAACACCAGCAGCGCCAGCGTCACTGCCGGCGCGGCCCGCAAGATGCTGACAACCAGCGCCACAACGGGCGACAGCACCGGCACCCGTGCCCAACGTACCAGCGCCAGGCCCAGCCCGGCCGGCACGCCGATCAATGCCGCCGCCACGGAGAATAGCACGGTGAACGCTGCTCCCCGCAACAGCGCGAGCCAATCGGCGCCCGTCATGCCAGGCTACCCGTCATGCCAGGCTGGGGTCAGGCGGCCGTCCAATGCTCCGGCATGTCGAAGGTCAGGCCGAACCACTTCTGCTGCAACTTCGCCATCTCGCCGGACTTGCGTGCGCCGAGCAGGAAGGTGTCGAGCAGGTCCTTCACGTCGGTGTTGCCCTTCTTCACGGCCCAGGCGATGTAGATTTTCTTGGACACGGCCTGGCCCAGCTCGAACACGCCGGGCTTGTCGTTCACCAGGCTTTGCAAGTTGATTTGCGTGTTGACCACGTAATCCGTGCGGCCGATGGCGAGATCCTGGTAGGCCTCGGGGTAGGACACATACTGCACCACCTCCCCCATCTTACCGCCGGTGGCGTGCAGCATTTCCTCCAGCTCGGGGAGCGAAGACAGCATGGCGCTGCCGGCCTGGACGCCGCACTTCTTGCCGGCCAGGTCCTTCACCGACGTGATGGCGGCGTTGCCTTTCTTCTTGACGTAGAAGTCGGTGGACTCCGCGATGGGGCTGCAGAAGTCGAGGAACTTCTCGCGCTCGGCGGTGATCAGCGCGGCGGTGACGGCGGCGTCGTACTTGCCGCTGCCGACGCCGGGCAGCAGGCCGGTCCAGGGGATCGTTTCCTGCTTGATGGAGAACGGGACGGTCTTGCGCATCAGTTCCAGCAACTCGGTGTCGTAGCCGGTGGGCTTGTCGTCCTGGATGAACTCGAACGGCTTAAAGTCGTCCTCGGTGGCGACGATCATCGAGCCGCGGGCCTTGATCTCCGCAAGCGTCGCGGCAGCCGCCCGGCCCGCCAGCCCGGCGCCGGTCAGCAGCAGGGCGCCGGCAGCGCCCGTCGTCAGCAAGCCGCGTCGTGTCGTGTCCATGGGCTGTTCCCTCCGGTTGCAGGCGTCGGTCGCCAAAGCTCTAGTCGAACGTGAAGCCGCGGGCGCGCAGCCAGGGCGGGAAAGCCGCGCCCTCGCCTTGGGCGGATTGGCGGGCCTTGTCCTCGGACCAGCCGTACTGGGGCGCGGTGCCGAAGCGCTCCGGGGCGCGCTGCTTGCCGGGTGGGGTGGGGTTGCGGGCCTCGCGCTCGGCGTCGTAGGCGGCGATGGCGTCCGGCATGGCGGTGTCGTCGTAGCGGTCGCGGTGCACGGTGAGGGCGGGCGGCAGGCGCATGCTGGCGTGCCCGGCGTCCGACGGCCAGCCCAGGCATAGGCCGGCGACGGAGAACACTCCGTCCGGCAGGCCCAGCACGTCGCCGGCCAGGGGGGCCTGGTTGCGCAGCACGCTGATGGGACAGGTGCCTAGACCCGCGTTCTCGGCGGATAGGATGCAAGTTTGCAGCGCCAGGGCGGCGTCCACGGTGGCGTTGAAGAAGCCCTCCAGCCCCGTGTTGGGGGTGGGATGGCCGCGCAGGTCACCGAGGCGCTGCATGCGGCGGGTGTCGCCGAGGAAGACCAGGAATGCCGGGGCGTAGCCGATCCAGGGCATGGCGGGGAACGGGGCGGCCAGGGCGGCGCGCTTCTCCGGGTCTTGGACTTGCAGGATGGTGGCCTGCTGGTAGTCGGACTTGGAGGAGGCGGACAGGGCGGCCAGGCACAGCAGGTCCACGAGGGATTGCGGCACCGGGCGGTCGATATAGCGGCGCTGGGTCCGCCGGGCGAGCACCGCGGCGACCAAGGGCGGAACCTGCATGTCCAGCGCAGGCGCGGCGGAGCCGAAGCGGCCTTGCAGGAGAGCGGCTGATGGCATGGTCGTGATGGCAGCAAGGATTGTGCCATTGCTTGGGACCGGGATGCAGTCCCCCGCTGGCCGTTTGCGCTATGGCGGATGGCGTTCGCTTTCCGTCCTGCGAAATGCCAGGCCGTAAGTATACTGACGTCTGCCCTGCCGCTGTGCAGACCGGCTGGGTTCTGCCTAGTATCTCTACACAGAGGTTTTAATGGGTTGCGCGCTGCCTGGCTGCCTGGTGCCAATGCTCAGTGGGTTCGGGTCCGTCCCACGGCTGGACGACTTATGGTGGCAAGCGGCTGGTCCGCTAAAGAGTGATGAATGCCGTATAGCGGACATCCATTGACTGCTTGGGCTGCCTTTGTAAGTTTTCACCAATGAGAAGTTGAAGCGCCAAAGGGAGACTTCGCCTTGCCCGCCACACCGCTCGCCATGCCCGTCGCCGACACCGGCGTTACGGCGGCGATCCATGATTGGCTCACCCGCTTTGCCGCCTGCGTGCGCGAAGTCGATTACGCCGCCGCCCGGCCGTTCTGGCATCCGGACATCATCATCTTCGGCACGCATCAAGAATTGGTGCGCGGGCTGACCGCCTGGACCGACACCCAATGGGACAATGTCTGGCCGCGCACTGAGGATTTCGCCTTCGATCTCGGCAACACCGCGGTGCTTGCCAGCCCCAACGGGGCCATGGCCGTCGCGATCACGCCCTGGACCAGCACGGGATTCCACACCGACGGTAGCCGATTTGACCGGCCCGGCCGGGCCACCATTACGCTGGCCAGGCAGCCGGACGGCCGCTGGATCGGCGTCCATTCGCACATGTCGCTCGAAAGGGGTGTATCGCAGCAGAGCCACGGCAGTCGGCCGGTCAAAGCGCGCTGAGCTGTCCCGCTTCGATTGCTGCTCAACAATTCGAGAACTGAGCCAGGACGATATCGCGTGTCCTGGTGCAGATAGTTCTCGATCGGCAGTAAGCCTCATAGCGACACAAGGTGGTGCAATGGCGGAGATGGCATCCGGTTATTCAGCGGCGCGGGTCTGTCTCGCAAAGTATGAGCTGGCACCGATGATTGCGGTCTGTTGCAGACGATCTGGCCCTGCGGATGATCCCGGGCCGGCACAGGTAGTAAGTCGCAGTCAGCTCGGATGATTGTGATTGGAGCCATGACGCCAGGGACGGCACTCCTGAATGTCCGGTTCCCGACACGCTTGTTAGGTGGACTTACGGCGAGGATGGGGCGAGTCCCGCCGTCGTCCAACCCGTTAAAACCTCTGTGCAAAGGTACTAACCCTTCCCCAGCTCCACCACCCGCCGCACCCAAGCCAGCACCACCCGCAGCACCAGGCGCCCGCCGGACAGCGGCCCGGCCTCGGCCACGGCGCCGCCTGCCAGCCGAACCGCCAGGTTGCGCGCGAACATCGCCGCGACCTCCCCGGCCAGCAGGTCCACCACGCGCCCGCGCGCCAACTGCGCCAGTGTGCCGCGCAAGCCGTATTCGACCGTCACCAGCAGCACGCAGGCAGCTTCCCCGTCCGGGACCACCTGGAACCGTGCAGAGGCATTCAGCCGGGTGCCGCTGGCCTGATCCTGGCCGGTGCCCTGGACGGTGCCGCTGCGGGTGGCTTCGTCGTAGGTGATGGAGGCGGTTCCGCCGAAGCGGGCGCGGACGGGACCGAGCGCCACCAGCATCGCCCCCTGGATGCTGCCCGGCGTGGCCGCGTCCAACTGCGCGCCGGGAACGCAGGCGGCGATCAGCGCCGGGTCGTGCAGCGCCTCCCACACCCGCTCGGCCGGCTGGGGGAACGCGAGGCGCTGATCCAGCCCCTCGGACACCGGCGCGGCCTGCGCGATGTCTGCTCCGCGCACCGGGCCGAAAGTTGCGGCGGGCACTGGGACCGGCTCGGGCCGGGCGATGTCCAGCCGCTCGTCCAGCACGCGCCGGATCGCGCGGACAATGCCGTTGTAGCCGGTGCAGCGGCACAGGTTGCCTGCAAGCTCCAGCCGGATCAGGTCGTCGTCCGCGTCCGGCAGGCGCTGCACGATGTCCCGCGCCGTCACCAGCATCCCCGGGGTGCAGTAGCCGCACTGCAAGGCGTGCTCCGCCGAGAAGGCGTGGCGCAGGCGGGCCATGACGGCGTCGTCCCGCAGGCCCTCGATGGTCCGCACCTCGGCGCCGTCGCAGCCGGCGGCGAAGTGGATGCAGGCGCGGGCTGGGGCGTCGTTGATGAGGATGGTGCAGGCGCCGCAGACGCCATGCTCGCAGCCGGTATGGGTGCCGGTCAGCAGCAGGTGGTCGCGCAGGAAGTCCGCAAGGTGGGTGCGCGGCTCGACCTCCGCCGTAACGGGGCGTCCGTTGACGGACAGTGACAGCGCCGTCATGCGCCGGCCTCCGCCAAGGCGCGGCGCATCGCGACGAGCTGCAGGTGCCGGTCCACGGGGTCAAGGAAGGCCAGCGCGGCCTCGGCCTGGTCCGGCGCGGCTAGGACGGTGGGCGGGCCGCCGAGGGCGCCGATCACGATGCGGGTGGTGGTGCCCAGGAGGCAGGCGGACATGGCGTGGGCGAACTCGCCGGGCTTTCGGCAGAGCTTATGGTAGCCCCAGCGCGCGTCCGGCGCCGGGCGTGGGATGCGTATGGCGCGCACGACCTCGCCCGGCGCCAGCACCGTGCGGAACGGGCCGGTTATGAAGCGGTCTAGCGGCACGGCACGCTTCGTTGTCAGCGCGACGGCGTGCAGGGCGGTGAGGGTGATTAGCCAGTCCGCTGCCGGGTCGGCGTGGCACAGGCTGCCGCCGATGGTGCCGCGGGTACGGACGGCACGGTAGGCGATGCCTCCGGCGATGCGCGCCAGCACCGGCTGGCCGCAGATTTGGATATCCGGCGTTCGCCCATCGGCGATGGCGGCATGGGTGGTGGCGGCGCCGAGCGTCAGGGCGTCGGCGGCGTCCTCCGCCCCGTGCAGTTCCGGTAGGGCGGTAAGCGGGACCACGGTGCCGGGCCGGGCGGCGCGCAGGTTCAGCATCGGGCCGAGCGACTGGCCGCCGGCCAGGGCGCGGGCGTCGTCAGGCTGGAGCAGGCGGATGGCGTCAGGCAGGCTGCACGGCGGCGCCCAGGTGAAGGCTGCGGCCTTCATGACGCGGTCCTGGAGGGAATTGGGGATGCCTTGTCGGAAATGCGGGTGCCGTCCTGCTCCCTCTCCCTCCGGGAGAGGGCCGGGGTGAGGGGGGCGTGAGGGCTGCACCCAACCCTGCGAGACCTCGCGCAGCTAGCGCCGTCAGTGCCCCGCGCCGCAGCCAAGCCCCCCTCACCCCGGCCCTCTCCCGAAGGGAGAGGGAGCAGGAAGCGGCGTTTGTCCTGGTGCATTCTTCTTACCCCGCCGAACCCAGCACGGCCGCCACGACCCGGTGCGCGGTGACCGGCAAACGGTCCACCCGGGCGCCCAGCCGGCGCAGCGCATCGTTGACGGCGTTGGCGATGGCTGCGGGCGGCCCGATGGCACCACCCTCGCCGATACCTTTCTGGCCGAAGCGGGTGTAGGGCGACGGGGTCTGCATATGCTCGATCCGCAGTGCCGGCACCTCCGTAGCACCAGGCAGGGAGTAGTCGGCCAGCGTCGCGGCGCCGGGCTGCCCGGCGGAGTCGAAGGCCATCTCCTCATAAAGCGCGGTCCCGATCCCCTGGGCAACGCCGCCCGTGACCTGGCCATCCACGATCATGGGATTTACCAGCACGCCGCCGTCCTCGCATATGGCGTAGTCCAGGATGCGGACGGTGCCGGACTCCGTGTCCACGCTGACGGTGCAGGCATGGGCGGCGTAGCTGAAGGTGCCGCTGTCACGCAGCGCCTTGTAGCCGGCGGTCAGCTCCAGCCCGCCGTGGTCCACGTCATCAGGCAGGTCCTGCGGGCGCAGATACCAGGTGCGGGCGACCTCTGGGATCGTGACGCTGCCGTGGGGGCCGCGCACTTCCCCGCCCATCACCTGGACCTCGGTGGGATCAACTTGCAGCAGGTGCGCGCCGATCCGGGCGATGCGTTCCGCCAGCGCAGTGCAGGCGACTGCGACTGCGCCGCCAGCCACGACCATGCAGCGCGACCCCCAGGTGCCGGTGGAGTACGGCGTGAGCGCGGTGTCGCCATGGACCACGCGCATCCGGGCAACGGGGATGCCCAGCACCTCATGCGCGACCTGCGCCAGGGTCGTTTCCAGTCCCTGGCCGTGCGATTGCACGCCCACGCGCAATTCCAGCCCGCCATCGGGGGTGACGCGCGCCGCCGCCTGCTCCCAGCCGGGGACCATCGGGATGCCCCAGCCGGCATAGACCGACGTGCCGTGCGCCCCCTGCTCGCAGAACACCGCCAGGCCCACGCCGGTCCGCACGGGTCCGGTCTCCACCGCCTGGCGCGCCCGGACGGCCGGGAGGCCGATGGCCGCCGCAGCCCGGCGCAAGGCCTCGGGGTAGTCGCCGCTGTCGAAGTGCTTGCGGGTGATGTTGTCGAACGGCATGGCCTCGGGCGGGACTAGGTTTCGCAGGCGCACGGCGTCCGGCTCCATCCCGGCCTCGACGGCGATGGCGTCCATGATGGTCTCCATGGCGTAGCAAACGCCGGACCGGGCGACGCCGCGATAGGGCAGGATCGGCGGCTTGTTGGTCGCGACCGACCAGGTCGTGCAGCGGAACGCCTGGAAGTCGTATGGCCCGGGCAGGATGCTGGCGACCTGCGCCGCTTCCAGGCAGGCCGAGAACGGGTAGATCGAATAGGCCCCGGCATCCACCGTCGCCTCGCAGTCCAGGGCCAGCAAGCGTCCGGAGCGGTCGGCGTAGGCGGTCAGCTCGTAATGGTGCTCGCGGCAGTTGGCGTTGCCGGTCAGGCCCTCGCGCCGGTCCTCGATCCAGCGGACGGGGTGGCCGAGATGCCGGGCCAGGTAGCCGGCCACGACCTCCTCCGGCAGCAGGATGCCCTTGTAGCCGAAGCCGCCGCCCACGTCGGGCGCCACGACGCGCACGGCTTCCTCGGTGAGGTCCAGGCAGCCGGCCAGGCCGGTGCGGACGATATGCGGCATCTGGGTGCTGGTGTGCAGGACGAGCTGCCCCATGCGGCGGTCCCAATGGGCGACGAGGCCACGGCCCTCGATGGGCGCCATATGCTGGCGGGCAGTGCGCAGGGTGCGGCGGATGACGATGGGGGCGCCGTCGCGCGCCGCAGCGGGGCCGAGGTCCACGCGGGTTTCCAAGAACACGTTGTCGCCCCAGTGGGCGTGCAGTTGCGGCGCATCCGTCCGGCGACCGGCCAGCATGTCGGATACGGCGGGCAGTTCCTCCAGGTCCAGGACGACCTGTTCCGCCAGGTCCTCCGCCTCCGCCCGGGTGGGCGCGACGCAGACGGCGATGGCCTCGCCGACATGGCGCACACGGTCCATCGCCAGGACCGGCTGCGCGGACGGCTTGAAGCCCGGCAGGGCCGAGTTCGCGATGATCGGGCCGACGCCGGCCAGGTCGGCGGCGGTGAAGACGCGGTCCTCGCTGCCGTTTGGCTTCCGCACGCCGTGGATCAGCGCGTGGGCGAGCGGGCTGCGGACGAAGGCGAGGTTCTGCATCCCGGCCAGGCGCAGGTCGGCGATGAACTCGCCTTGGCCGCGCAGGTGCCGGTCGTCTTCCACGCGGAGGACGGAGGCGCCGACGCCCTCGTTGGTGGCACGGTCCGCCTGATCCGGGTGGCCTGCAAGTTGATCCATGCCAAATTTATAAGCATACTGACGATCCCGGCTGCAAGGCTGCAAAAGCGGCGGTCCGGACCCGCAAATCGGTGAGAGAGGCTTCCGCCTCTACTTCGGGAACACGGCCAGCACGACAGGCATGGCAACCGAGCCGTACGGCCACATCAGCAACTGGGCGCGATCTCCCTCGACCTTTGCCTCCCAGCGTCCGTAGGTGCGCCGCTCGAACCCATTCAATGAAATGGCTTGGCTCGCAACCGGCTCGCCATCAAGATTGAGGGCCAGGGTCAACCCGATCGGGGCGTCGAGCAGGAAGCGTGCAAACCGGTCCAACGGGAAAAAGGCGTCCGTAGTGGTGCCTGTTATGATGCGCCCCTCCCCGTCCTGTCCGACAAAGCTGCGGTTCGCCAGCCATCGGCTGTGTTGCGTCACGACCGAGTATCCACCGGTGACGAGAAGCGGGAAGGAAACCATCGCGTTCTCCGCACCTTTGAACGCCGCATCCCAGCTCATGCGGCTGAGGTCCCGCACGCCGGTGAAGGCGGACGAGCTGACGAATGCCCCAGCCTTCGCGTCATACGTTTCGGGCCCAAGAGCGGCGCTCCGGCTCAGCACAGGTGTTGCGGCACGGCCGTCACGCCCAGAATAGCTTCCCGTCATCACCAGGGCCGGGTGAAGCTGCGCCATCCACTGATCGAGCCCAGTGTCGCCCTTGTAGGCCGTCCGCACCTCGAAGCGGAACTTCGCTGGGTTGATCCGGGCCAGATGCACGTGATCCACCTCGTGCCTATCAACCATAGCGGAAAGGTCAGCGACCTCAAACCCATCGCTGATGGGCAGCCACTGGACGTTGCCCGGCATGGCGGCCGGGGCAGAGCCGAGCGCAAGCCACATGGAAGGAGACATCCAGACGCTGTCTGTGCCGACGCCCACCCACCGGGTTCCGCCGTGCCGAAGCAGGACATGTATCCCATAGATGCCCGCATAGGCCCATACGCCTCCTAGGGCGCCCAGCACGGCCAAGCAACCGGCAGCAACAAGCCTTACCAATACCCTTCGCCACAGCACCGCTGCTTTGGACATGCTTCGCTCCACCTCTGGTCCCCATCGGCCTGCATCTCCGGCAGCACGTGCCGCTTCTGCAACGCCTCTCTGTCGCCGATCCGTCCTACGGCCCAGCTCTTCACGTTATTCGCATCGGCCTCGCCACCATGCCAGGTTCGGCCCGGCAAATGGCACGACCATTGCTTAAACTGGCGAACGTCCCCAGGAGGTCCACCACATGACACTGACCCGACGCGCCGCGCTGGCTGCCGGCCTGTCCGCTCCGTTCGTGTCCCGGGCCGCCCGGGCCGAGACGGTGGTGAAGATGGGCACGCTCAAGCTGATCCACGCCATCACGCCGTACTTCTACGAGCGCTTCGTCCCCGATGGGATGCGGGTGCAGGTGATCGCCTTTGAAAGCCCCACAGACGGCAAGGCCGCCGTCATCACGAAGTCCATAGACTTCGGCACCTTCGGCATCGCTGCCGCCATCCAGGGCGCCGCCGCGCGGGAGCCGCTGACCGTCGTCGGCGCCGTCTGCAACAAGGGCATGGGCGTGGTCGCCCGCAGGGACAGTGAGATCAACAGCCTCAAGGACCTGCGCGGCAAGCGGGTGGCGATCTGGCCCGGCTCCACCCAGGAGGTCTTCATTCTCGACCGCCTGCGGATGGAAGGCATGTCGGTGCACGACATCACCCCGGTCCGCGTCAGCTTCAGCGAGATGCACACGGCGCTGGCCCGCGGCGACGTGGACGCCTATGTCGGCGCCGAGCCTGCGCCCAGCATCTCCATCAGCACGGGTATCGGCAAGATCGTCGAATACCCCTACTCCACCCCGATGGGCAGCCTGAACCAGATCCTGGCGACGCACAGCGACACCGTTAAGGAGCGCCCGGACCTGGTGCGGACGATGGTGGGCCTGCAGCGCAAGGCAGCCGAGTTCGCCACCAGCCACCCGGACGACATGGTCGCGATGACGGTCGCCAAGCTTGGCCAGAAGCGGGACGCCATCGCCATCGCCCTGCCGAACGTCGAGCTAGTCTGGCAGATGACGCCCGAGATGATCCAGCAGTCCAAGACCTACGCCGAGCACATGCTGGAAGCGAGGCAGATACGCGCCCTGCCCGACTTCGCCTTCCTGGACCCGCGCTTCTCGGACGAGGTCGCGGCGGCCTAGCCCGGCATGGTGGCGAACCGCCTGCAGCGGCTGCAGGTGCCACTCGGGCTGGCTGTGCCGCTGCTGGCCCTGGTGGGCTGGTGGGCCTCCACACGCGGCGCCGGCTACCGGTTGATTCCGGCGCCTGGCGAGGTCGGGGTGGCACTATGGGACCTGGCGTTCGGGGGCATCAACGATGATGCGTTCAGCGGCATGCTGCTGACCCACCTAGTTGCGTCGGCATCCCGCGTTTATGGCGCGTTCCTGCTGGCGGCGATGGTGGCGCTGCCGCTCGGCATGGCCATCGGCCGGGTTTGGCTGGCCCGGGTGTTGTTCGACCCGGCGCTGCAGGTGCTGCGCCCGGTGCCGGTCACCGCCTGGCTGCCGCTCTCGATGATCGTGTTCGGGCTGGGGCCGCGCTCGGCGTTCTTCCTGGTGGCGCTGGGGGCGTTCTACCCGATCCTCATCAACACCGTATTCGGCGTTCGCAGCGTGGAGCCGCGGCTGTTCGAGGCCGCGGCGATGCTGGGCACCACGCCGGCGGCGACGTTCTCACGCGTGGTGCTGCCGGCGGCGATGCCGGGCATCTTCACCGGGCTGCGGCTGGGGTTGGGGCTGTCGTGGGTCGTCATCGTCGTGGGTGAGATGACTGGGGTGGAAACTGGGCTGGGGGCGATGATCATGGACGCGCGGCAGTTGTCGCGGACCGAAATCGTCATTGCCGGGATGATAACGATCGGCGCGGTGGGCTACTTGTCCGATCAGGCGGTGCTTCGGCTGGGCCGGCGGGTGCTGCGGTGGAGCCCGCAGCACGCATGAGGGTGGGTTCTTCTCCCTCTACCTCCGGGAGAGGGCCGGGGTGAGGAGGTCTTGGCTGCGGAGCGGGGAGCCTCCAGTGCCTACGGCGCGCGGGTCTGGATCGGCAACGGTGGTCCCCAAAGACCCCCTCACCCCAACCCTCTCCCAAAGGGAGAGGGAGTCAGGGCGGTCCTTGTTGCCGTGGCTTTTCGCGTGTCGCAGTAGCAGCAGGGACCGGCCGGCATGACGCCGTTGCCCGCCGCGATTGACGTGCAGTCCGTCACCAAGCGCTTTGCCGGGCCAGCCGGGGACGTGGTGGCGCTGCAGGACGCGCAATTGAGCGTGGCCGCCGGCGAGTTCGTCTGCCTGATCGGCGCGTCCGGCTGCGGCAAGAGCACGCTGCTGCGCATCATCGCAGGCTTCGAGACCGCGACCGGGGGCCGGGTCGTCGTGCGCGGCAAGCCGGTGGAGGGGCCGGGGCCGGAGCGGGGCATGGTGTTCCAGGACTACGGCCTGTTCCCCTGGCTGTCGGTGCGCCGCAACATCGGCTTCGGCCCGGAAAGCCGCGGCAAGGGGCGGAAGGAGGTGGCGGAGATCACGGGGCGGTTCCTGGACATGATCGGTCTGGCCGCCTTTGCCGACGCCTACCCGCACCAGCTTTCGGGCGGCATGAAGCAGCGCGTCGCCATCGCCCGCGTGCTGGCCAACGACGCCCGCGTGGTGCTGATGGACGAGCCGTTCGGCGCGCTGGACGCCATGACGCGGGAACGGCTGCAGGACGAGCTGCTGGGCCTGTGGGCCAGCACCGGCCTGACGGTCGTATTCGTGACGCACGCGATCGAGGAGGCGATCTTCCTCGCCGACCGCGTCGTCGTCATGTCGCCCGGCCCCGGGCGCATCGTGCGCGACGTGCGCGTGGAGCTGCCGCGCCCGCGCGACGTGTCCTCCCCGGAGTTCAACGCGCTTCGGCGGGAGTTGTCGGCGCTGCTCCATTCCCATCACGCAAGGGTCGAACCATGACAGACGAATCGGGCGCGGAGGGCTGGGGCACCCTGTCCCGCGCGGAGCGTGACGCCGCCTACAACAACACCGCCGCCTGCCCCGGCGGCCCCGCCTACGTCGAGGCGCTGCGGGCGGCATCCCTCGCCTTCCGCGCCCAGCACCCGGCGCACCTGGACCTGCCATACGGCCCGACGCAGCGCGAGGCATGGGACCTGTTCCCGGGGGCGCCGGGGTCGGACTGCCTGGTGTTCATCCACGGCGGCTACTGGCAGCGCAACGACCGGGAGGGTGCCGCGGCGGTGATGGCCGGGGCGGTGGCGTCGGGCTGGTCGGCGGCGCTGCCGGGCTACACGCTGGCGCCGGATGCGACGCTGACCGAGATCGTGGCGCAGATGGGGGCGGCGCTGGACTGGCTGGGGCGGCATGGCCCGGCGCATGGCATCACCGGGCGCATCGTCGTCAGCGGCTGGTCTGCAGGCGGGCACCTGGCGGCGACAATGCTCGGCCATCCCGCCGTGGCGGCGTCGCTCGCGATCTCCGGCGTGTTCGAACTGGGGCCGATCCGCGACACCTACCTGAACGAGAAGCTGCGGCTGACGGATGAAGAGGTCGAAATGCTGTCCCCCTTGCGTCTGCCCGCGCCGGATAAGCCGATGGCCCTTGCCTACGGCACCGCCGAGCTGCCCGCGCTGGTCGGCGACAGCCGCCGCCTGCACGCGCGCCGCGCGTCGCTGCACCGTCCCGGCGCGCTGCTGCCGGTGTCCCATGCCGACCACTTCACGGTCCTTGACGCCCTTCGGGTGCCGGGCGGCCCGCTGTTGCGGCTGGCTCGCAGCCTGCTGGAGACATAGCGATGGATGTCTCGCCCGAAGTGCAGGCCGGCATTGACGCGCACCGCGCCCGATACGAGGCGCTCAAGGCCGCCGGCGTCCAGGTCGCCGCCGCCCTGCCGCCGACGCCGCTGGACGGAGCACCACTGAATACGTCGGCCATCCTGCACCGTGAGACCGTGCCCGGCGGCTGGTATGCCACGGCGTTGCTGCGCCGCGGCGACCGGCTGCGGCTGGTCAACAAGGACGGCACCGGCGCGGTGGCCCTGCTCGCCTGGGCGCTGCACGATCCGTCCGAGCGGCTGAACCATGCCGACACCTTGAAGATCCAGTGGTCGGCGGAGCTGCGGCGAGGCCGGGTGGTATTCTCCGACATGGGCCGGGTCATGCTGTCTCTGACCGAGGACACCGGCGCGGCAGACGGCGGCGGCGCGCATGACGCGCTCATGGGCGGCTCGACGGCGGCCAGCACCCTGGCCCAGTACGGTCCGGGGCCATGGCGCAACACGCGGGACAACTTCATCTTGGCGGCGCTGAAGCTGGGCCTGTCGCGGCGGGACATCGGGACCTGCATTACCCTGTTCGCGCCGGTGTCGGTGGACGCCGCCGGGCACTTTACCTGGCGCGATGGCGTCCGGCGTCCCGGCGACTTCGTCGAGCTGCGGGCCGACATGGACCTGCGGGTCGCCCTGTCCGCCGCGCCGCACCCGCTGGACCCTGCGGTGTCATATGCGCCCGGCGCCATCGAGGTGATCCGCTGGCGCGGTCCGCCTGCCGGGGCCGATGATCCATGCCGCACCGCATCGCCCGAAGCCCGGCGCGGGTTTGAGAACACGGAGGCCGCGCTATGACCGCCCTCGACGGGTCCCCACACCACGGCGCGGCGGCGCCACGCATCGACCACGAAACCCCTGCCCGCCAGCCCTGGTCCGGCGTCATCCGCCGGGGCGAGCGGCTGCGCCTGGTGGACACGTGGGGTCAGCAGGCGATTGACGTGCTGTTCTACAACGCCGCGGACCATGGCGAGCGTTACAGCGCCCAGGACACGCTGCGCTGCCAGGGGTCGGCCTATGTCACCGTGGGCACCCGGATCATGTCGAACGAGGGCCGGGTGATGCTGACCGTGACGGCGGACGACTGCGGCCGGCACGATACTTCGGCTGGGGCATGCTCGTGCGAGAGCAACTCGGTGCGGTTCGGTCATGAGGCGCGGTTCCTGCACGCCTGCCGGGACAACTTCTGCCTGGAACTTTCGCGGCACGGCATGACCAAGCGGGACATCGTGCCCAACCTGAACTTCTTCATGAATGTGCCCATCGCGCGGAATGGCGACCTGATAGTGGACGACGGCATCTCGGCGCCGGGTGCGGGTGTGGAGATGGTGGCCGAGATGGACGTGCTGTGCGTCGTCTCCAACTGTCCGCAGGTCAACAATCCCTGCAACGGCTATCACCCGACGCCGGTGCAGGTGCAGGTGTTTCCAGCCGGCGCCTGACCGGACGCCGGCCCATGGCAGGCCGCCAATGACGCGGTTCCCGTCCAAGTTGACGGTCCAGCACGGCATGCACGATGGCGTTGCGCCACGACGTGGAAGCAAAGCGGTATCCCGCGTGGACCACCGGATGATGCCGCTGCGGTCATGCCGACGATCTTACCGCCGCCGCGCCAGCATCCGGCGTTCCATCCGGGCCGTGAGCCGTGCGAAGGGCCAGAGCAGCACAAAGAACAGCACCGCCGCGGCGGTCAGCGGGGTCGGGTCGTAGGTTCCCTCCTGCGCGACCCGGGCGGAGCGCAGCAGCTCCGGCAGGGCGACCATCGCGGCGACGGAGGTGGCCTTGACCAGCTCCAGCGCGTTGCTGGCCAGCGGCGCCAGCACGGCCTGCACAGCCTGCGGCAGCACGACCAGGCGCAGTCCTTGCAGCCGGGTCAGGCCGAGCGCCCGCAGCGCGTCGTCCTGCCCGGGTGGCACCCCGGCGATCCCTGCCCGCAGGATTTCGCCGAAGTAGCCGGCATTGTTCAGCACAAGCGCCAGCACCGCCGCCGCGAAGTTCGGCAGGCGCAGCCCCAGGAAGGGCAGGCCGTAGAAGATCAATATCAGCAGCACCAGCACGGGAAACGACCGCAGCACATCAATCAGCGCGACCACCGCGCCGCTCAGCCCGCGCACGCGGAGGCTCCACAGCCCCGCCAGCAGCAGCCCGGCGGCAAAGGCCAGCGGCAATGCCGCCACCGCCAGCAGCAGCGTCAGTTGCAGTCCCTGCCACAGCAGCGGCCAGGCCTGGGCCAGGGACGCCGGGTTGGCGAAGTTGTCGAGGAACTCGTGCACGGCGGTCAGGCCGGACCGTATCGCCGCTCCAGCCGCCGGCTGAGCACCACCAGCGGCAGGAACAGGACCAGGTATAGCCCGGCCGCCAGCAGCAGCGGCGACGGGTTGGCCAGCATGGAGGTGCTGGCCTGCGCCTCCCCCAGCAGCTCCGGCAGGCTGACGGCGGTGCCGAGCGCGGTGCCCTTGACGATGGCGATGGAGCGGTTGGTCAGCAGCGGCGTCGCCAGCCGGACCGCCTGCGGCAGCACCACGCGCCGCATCGTCTGCCACCAGCCCAGACCCAGCGCCCGTGCGGCGTCCCATTGCCCCCCGGGGACGGCCAGGATCGCGGCCCGGAACGCCTCCGCGGCAAACGCCGACAGCACCGCGCCGAGCCCCAGCGTGGTCGCCAGGAACGGCCCAATCCGCACCCCGGCATAAGGCAGCGCGAAGTAGGCGAACACCAGCACCACAAGCTGCGGCAAGGTGCGGAACACGTCCACCCAGGCGGTGATGATCCAGTTCAGCAGGTGCCGGTCCAGGCTGCGCAGCAGCGCCAGGGCGAACCCCAGGCCCAATCCCAGCAGCACCGTGGCAACCGCGACCTCGACCGTCACCAGGAACCCGGCGAAGACCGCCGGCCAGGCCTGGGCCAGGACGCCGGCATTGGCGAAGGTATCGAGCAGCCGGTCCAAGCGGGGGCGCTAACCGCAAGCAGGCTCGTGCGGGGTCGGGTCATTGCCGGGCAGGCCCGGCGGGCCGTATCCGGGATACTGCGTGTCAATGGCTGTCCCCGGCGGAGGCGCCGCGCCATACCACTTGCGATACATAGCAACCAGCGTCCCGTCCCGCTTCATGCAGGTCAGCAGGTCGTCTACCCGGTTGCGGTAGGCCGCGTCCTCCTTGCGGAACGCCAGGCCGAAGTTCCGGCCGTTCAGGTCCTGGAAGCCCACCTTGACCCGCGGGTTGCGGCTGGCGGCATAGACGACGGTCGGCACCTCGTTCAGCGCCGTAAAGGCACGGCCGGTCAGCACGGCCTGCACGCTGTCGGGGAAGGTCTCGTAACGCTGGATCTCGAAGCCCATGCCCTCCGCGTTCGCCGTCGCCCAGGTGTCGGAGATGGTGCCGCGGTTCACCGCCAGCGCCTTGCCGCGCAGGTCCTCGAACCCGTGCATCTCCAGGGATGCGCGCACCAGGAAGCCGTTGCCGGTGGCGAAGAAGGGCTGGGTGAAGAGCATACGCTCCGCCCGCTCGGCGGTGATGTTCAGCGGATTGACCGTGAACTCGATCCGTTTGGAGAACAGCGCGGCGAACAGGTTGGCGAAGTTCACGTCCACCACCTCGACCGAGGGGCGGTGCAGGCGCCGGGCCAACTCGGTGGCGAGGTCCATGCCGAAGCCCTCCGGCCCCGCCGCACCGCGCACCATCCAGGGCGCCACACCGAAGTCGGAGCCTAGCACGAGCGGCTTGTCCGCGGGATGGTCGGCCTCCTGCGCCCAAGCGCCCGGCAGCAGTCCGGCCATCAGCAGCGCCGCAAGCGCCGTGCGTCGCATGAGGTAGGCCATCATTGGTGCTCCTGATGTGGCGGGGCGGGATGGACGGCCATCCGATGCCGCACGATGTCAATGCGCCGGGTGATTCACAACCCCTGCTGGGCCGCTGCCCAGTCCAGGAACCGCTCCACTCCGGCGGCGCGGCGGTGCCGCTCCATCCGGTTGACGCGGAGCGGGAGGGCTTGCGCCACCGTGACGCGGCTGACCCAAAGGGTCGGGTGGGGCGAGGCGGCCACTGCCTGCAACGCGCGAGGATAATGCGTCCGCCGCGCTGGGCCGTGATGCGCCAGCACGTCGCCAAATCGCGCAAATGCGGCGGGGGTCAGCGGGCACACGGGCACACAGGGCGGCGCGGGGTCCTGATGCGCCGTCATCCCGCCTCCAGCAGACCGAACTGCCGGGCCAGCAGCAGCATGGCCTCCATCATCATGTGCGCGCATAGGTGCGCCGCCATGCCGCCTACATCCTGCGGCGGGCTGACGGTGTTGAAGTCGGCGGCGACGATGTTCAGCCCGGTCAGTGTACGCATCAGCTCGATGCCCTCCCGCGCGGACAGCCCGCCCCAGGTCGGGGTGCAGACGCCCGGTGCCACGGAGGGGTCGAACACGTCCATGTCCCAGCATAAATACATCGGGCGTCCCGCCGCCACGTCCCGGAACTCCGCCATCGCCTGCGCGAAGCCGCGGCGCAGCAGGTCCTCCGCCGTGACCACGCGGAAGCCCAATCCCCGCGCATGGCCCAGCACGCCCGGCCGGTATACGAAGCCGCGCACGCCGACGTGCCAGGAACTGCCGGCATCCACCCACCCCTCCTCCGCCGCGAGGGTGAACTGGGTGGAGGCGTTGAGGCGGTCGTCCGGCGTGTAGGGATAGGCGTCGGTGTGGCTGTCCACGTGCAGCGCCACCATGCCGGGATGGCGCCGCCCTGCGGCCCGCATCAGCGGCAGCGACACCGAGCCGTCCCCGCCGATGCCGACCGGCACCGCGCCAGCGTCCAGAATGCTCCCCGCGGCAGCCTCGATCCGCGGGAAGGCATCCTCGATCCGACCCGGCGTCAGCGCCACATCGCCGCAATCCACCACGCCCAGCAGCGCCGGCACGTCCACGTCAGCCAGGGTCGGGTGATACCGCCGGATCAGCCGGGATTCGTATCGCACCGCTGCCGGCCCGTCCCGCGCGCCGACGCGGAAGGGGTGCGTGCCGCAGTCGAAGGGCACGCCCAGCACCGCGGCACGGCAGCCCGGCCCCGGCAGGCCAACCGGCACGCCCATGAAGGTCTGCGGTGGGTGGAATAGGCCCTCAGTCACGGCGCATCCCCTTGCAGCAGGTCGAAGGCGGTCACGGCCTGGACGCGCACCACCTGGTCCGGCTCGTACGGAACGTTCGCGTCACCCTGGCCGTATCCAGAACTGCCGGCACGGCTGCATGGCCTCATCACGGCCGGCACTCCGATGACGACGTTGGCCGCCGTGATGCCGAGGTCGTTGGCAGTGCCGTGCACAGCGTAGATCCGTCGCGTCCGCTCATCACGCCCAGTTCGGACGTCGGTCCGCAACGGCCCATGCCGCTTCCAGCGCGCGGCCGAGCGTCAGCGCCGCCGCCTCCTGGAACAGCGGCGCCACGACCGTGATGGCATAGGGCACGGTATGCGCCGGGCCATCCGTTTCCTTGATCTCCGCATGCAGGAAGGCCGGCATCTCTCGCGTCCGCACCGTGGTGAAGCCGGCGCGCAGCGTCAGGCAGGGATGGCCGGTCATGTTGCCGATCACCGTCATCGGCCCCGTCATCGCCGGCGCCAACACCACGTCCACACGCCGGAACAGCGCATCCATGTCCTGCATCACGCGGCGGCGAAGCCGGTCGAGCTGGATGTGGTCAACGGCCGATAGGAAGCGTGCCTTGCGGAAGCTGTTGGGCCAGGCGCCCGGGTCCTGCCGGGACAGCGTGTCGTCGGTGCCGTCCAGCGTCAGCTCCTCGAACGCGGCAGCCGCCTCGGCGAACAACAGGTGCCGCAGCGCGTAATACGGCAGATCCGGCAACTCCAACCGGATCACCGCCGCGCCCAGGCCGCGCACCGCGTCCAACGCCGCCATGTCGAGCGCGTCGGTGAAGTCGGCGGCGACGTAGCCCACGCGCAGGCCTGTGGCCGGCAGGGTCGCGTCCCAGCCGAACGGCGCGGCGATGCTGCCGCTATCCTCCGCATCGAACCCGTTGATGGCGGCCAGCACCAGCGCCGTGTCGTCCACCGCGCGGCAGATCGGACCGATCTTGTCGAGCGACCAGCACAGCGCCATCGCCCCGGCGCGGGACACCCGGCCGAAGGTAGGGCGCAGCCCGGTGGCGCCGCAGCGGGCGGCAGGGGAGACGATCGAGCCCAGCGTTTCCGTGCCGATCGCAAACCCCACCAGGCCGGCGGCGACGGCGGAGGCGGAGCCGGCGCTCGACCCGCTCGACCCTTCCTCGGTGTTCCAGGGATTGCGGGTTCGTCCGCCGTACCAGATGTCCCCGTAGGCAAGGGCGCCGACGCTGGTCTTGCCCAACAGTACCGCGCCCGCCGCGGCAAGGCGGCGGACGACCTCGGCATCCCTCTCCGGCACGCGGCCGGCAAACGGCTCGGCACCCCAGCCTGTCGCGATGCCCGCGGTGTCCAGGATGTCCTTCGCACCATACGGGATGCCGTGCAGCGGGCCGAGCCAAGTGCCGGCGGCGAGCAGCGCGTCTGCCCGCTCCGCCTGCGCCAGGGCCAGAGCGTCCGTGACGGCGGCAAAGCTGAACAGCGAGGGATCGTGGCGGCGGATGCGGTCGAGATAGATGCGCGTGAGGCGGACGGAGCTAAGGTGTCCGTCTGCGATCCAGGCGGACAGGTGCCGGACGGGCGAGAAGGCGATGCCCTCGTCCGTCCCCGGCAGCACAGGGGCGGTGCGCGGAATATTCAGGGCGGACTGGGCCGGCATGGCGAAGCCTGGCAGCCGCGGGTCGAACAAGGTTGCGGGCGGCAGCGCGTTCGGCAGCCGCACCGCCCGGCGCCTTACCGCCTGCTCGACCTGGCCGCCCAGGTTGTCGCGCATCTGCGCACGCTCGGCATCGGTATAATGCACGCCGAACAGGCGCTCCGCCGCGTCCAGGGTGGCATCGTCGAACGTGAGATCGGTCATGCTGCAACCGTTATCCCGGTCTGCACGGGACCTCAATCCGGCGTGGGCCGTCACAACGCGGCTTCCACCTCGTTGTGGTGCCTGTCGATGAAGTTCGGGCAGCGCACCGGGGCCTCGTTGCGCTTTGTCGGGATCGCGGGCCGCGCGCC
>CAXTCI010000062.1:5929-26876 GCA_964242325.1 uncultured Acetobacteraceae bacterium | reverse complement strand
CGACGCTCTCAGTCGGCTCTGGGTCCGACACGCTGGCGCTGCAAGTCTCAGAGGACGCCTGGCAAGGCAATGCGCAGTTCACAATCAGCGTTGACGGCACCCAAATCGGTGGGACCCAAACGACGACCGCATCGCACGCCGCCGGGCAGACCCAGACGGTCAACGTCTTGGGAACCTTCAGCGCCGGGCTGCACACCGCCACGATCAACTTCCTGAACGACGCCTGGGGTGGGACAGCAGCCACGGACCGCAACCTGTACGTGAACAGCGCCACCCTGGACGGCACCACCGTGTCCAATGCCGGCCTCACATTGCTGAGCGGCGGGCCGCAAAGCTTCTCCTTCAATGAGGCGGCTTCGGCCACCGTGGTGCCGTCCGGGACGGACACGCTCGACTTGCACGTATCGGAGGATGCCTGGCAGGGAGATGCACAATATACTGTCAAGGTTGACGGCAACCAGGTCGGCGGCGTGCGCACCGCGACGGCCCTGCACAATCAGGGTGCGACGCAGGACGTATCCATCGCGGGCACTTGGGGCGCCGGGCCCCACACGGTCGGCGTTTCCTTCATCAACGACGCCTATGGCGGCAGCACGACCACCGACCGCAATTTGTATGTGGATGCAGTCACCTATGACGGCGTGGCGGCCAGCGGAGCCCCTGCAACGCTGCTGTCGAACGGCACGGCCAACTTCGGCATTGCCGCGGCGGCAACCACCACGCCGCTGACGCTGCACTTGGCGGAGGACGCCTGGCAGGGCGACGCGCAATACGCCGTCGCCATCGATGGTACGACGGTAATCCAGAACGGCACGGTGACCGCACTGAACGGATCGGGCCAATCCCAAGCGGTCAACCTGTCAGCGCTGCTGTCAGCCGGCACGCACGACGTGGCGGTTTCGTTCCTGAACGACGCCTGGGGCGGAACGTCGTCCACCGACCGCAACCTTTATGTAAAGGGCATAGACGTGAATGGCACCCCGGCCCCTGGAGCCAGCGCCGCGCTTCTCAACAACGGAACCACTCACTTCCAGATCACGGTGCCGTCTGCGTGACACAGTAGCGTCAACAGCCCTCCACCCGGAGGCAGGAACCTGAGCCGAAGGACTCCTTCCTAGGAGAGCACCGCGGAACCCACGGCTCCTGCCTACCGGGCGGCCTGACCTGCCGCCCACCACGGCGCCGCCCCAGCCCAGTTCCCGGTGGCGTCGAGGTTCAAATCGTCATGGCGTACCTGGCCCATGCCGGGCCATTGCGCCGGTCAGCTACCGGGCATCCGTCACGCCGGGCGCATACTCGAAGCCAAGCCCGGCTTCATGGCCCTCGTCATAGGCGTCCTGCAGCACCCTCCGGCCTGCCGGTCCCTTGCGAGCACGGAACTGCATGCCCAGCCGGGCCAGCTCGGCCTCGACCACGTTTGCCTTGGCGACGACCAGGTCGCGTCCGGAGGCACCGCGCAACGCACCCTCCCGCGCCTGGCGCAGCGTGTGCAGCTTGGCGACGATGCCGCGGGCCAGTCCGATCCCGAAGGAGTTGGTTGCGGTCCGGCGCAGGGAAGACGGCATCTCGGCATAGGTCGGCCCGGCGCGGAACCCTGCCGTCTCGGTCTCGAACGCCAGCTCCACCAGGTCATACAGGTAGCGTGCCGCTACCACGTCCGCGGGCAGTCCAAAGAACACGTAGCGCAGCCGGCCATCCCCGCCCTTCTCGCCCCACACCCGGCAATCGAAGAACGCCGCCACCGACGGTACGCAGTCGTCCACGGGAGCAACGCGCTTGCGCCCAGTCTCGACCGCCGTGCCCTCGCACACCTGGTTCTTCAGATCCAGCTCGCTCAGGCTCAGGCCATAGCGGTCCAGCAGCTCCGCCACCTTCTCCGCCGCCGCCAGGGCTTCGGCCTCCGTACAGCCCTGCTCGACCGTCTTGGCCCGCAGCGCCTGGATACGCGCGATCAAGCGGTCCAGGTCCGCATTCCGGGCGCCGTGCCCGGCGTCCGACGGCCCGGCACCAAGCCTGCGCCGAGCCTCGGCAAACACCTCGGCCGCCGCGGCAGGCATGTCGCCGCTGGCCACCTCCGCGGCAATCTGTGCAGCGAACGCGTCCAACCCCGGCAGCGCCGAACCGATGGCCCGGCGGCGATGCACCGTTTCCAACTGTACCTGCAGGACATCGCGATACCCGCTGCTCAGCGCCCGTTCACCGGCGAGGCGTGTATTGAGCACGGACAGCACCATGCCGAGCACGGCATCCATGCCGCAATCCTCGCGGACCCTCTGCACATCCTCGGCGATACGCGGGGCATCCGTCTCCGCCCAGCGCAACGCGATGTGGTCCAGCTCGCTCGCTTCCTCCGGCAGGCCATCATCGCCGTTCAGCGGATCGTTCAGGCCCGGAATACGTGGATTGCCGTAGCGCAGGACGTGGCGGTAGATCGCCTCCGCACAGCGTTGCGGGTTGGACAGGCCACGGTTCCCGTCACGGATGAACCCGGCGGCGGCGGCCAGCCCGGCCTCGTCCAGCGGCGTCACGCAACTGACGAACACGTGCTGCCCGTCGCCCAAGGGCGCGAGCCGCCCAGCCAGCAGCAGCCCGGCCAGGTCCGCGCCGATGAAGTCGCCGGGCACACGCAGCACCTCCGAAGTGGCAATGTCACGTAGGCGGGTCTCATCCGTCCCACCCTCCACGACCTGCGTGATGCGGAAGGCGGCCTGGCGCATGGCGGCCAGCGCCGCCGCCTCATCCGCGCCCAAACCGGTGCGCTGGCGAGCCATGCGGTCGAAGGCGGTTTGGCCGCTGGCGGAGGGCGTGAACAGCGCCAGGTCCATCGCCATCAGCAGGGCGTCCGCCAACACTTGCGCCTCGATATCCGGCGCCGGTTCGACACGCACGAGCCAGCCACGCACGGTGTCGTCCACCTTCGCCCGCGACACGAAGCCAATGGCGGCCGCAGTCAAGGCATCCATGCATTCGCGCATGCGGTCCAAGCCGATGAACGCGGCTTGGGCCGGGCGTGGCCGGCGTTCTGTCTTGGCCTGCATGCTTCTCCCCTAACTCGCTGAACCGACTGGATACGACAGGGCGCTTCGCCGCGGCAACGCGCCGACGCGCATCAGTCCGCCGCGAGGCCGCTCGCCTGCCCAGCCGCTTCCGGCGACGCGCGGTTGGCCCGGAACCCGGTCGCCTGCTCGAAGGCATGGGCGGCGCGGAACACCACGGCCTCCTGGAACGGCTTGGCGGCAACCTGCACCGCAACAGGCAGGCCGCCGGCGCCGAAGCCGGAACACACGCACATCGCCGGCCAGCCCGTAAGGTTGAACGGGTTGGTGAAGCTGGGCCGCGCCAAATTGTCCCACTTCGGCATATCGTCAATGCGCGGCGCCTCCGCCGGGGCGCCTGCGGTGACGAGCAGGTCCACGTCCCGCGCCGCGGCTGTCACCACCGCGCAAAGCTCCCGCCGCCGGCGCAGCGCCTGCACGTAGTCGGTCGCGGCGAACAGTCCCCCAAATGCCATGCGGTCGCGCAGCAACGCCCCATAATCGTTGAACCTCTCCCGCATCCAGGGCTCGTGCAGGGTAAAGGCCTCCGACACCAGGATAACAAAGGTCGCCGCCTGGAACTCCTGCAGGGACGGCAGGGTAATGTCGCTGATATCCGCCCCCTGCCCCCGCCAAACCTCCAAGGCCCCATCAATCCCGGCCTGCACGGCGGGTGTGACCGGCCGGTCCTCCTCGTGCCAGTTCCGCACGACGCCGATACGCAGTCCCTTCACGCCCCCGCCAAGCCCGGCGGTAAAGTCCGGCACCGCCCGGTCGGCGCTCGCCGGATCCTGCGGGTCATGGCCCGCCATCGCCTGCAGCAGCAGGGCGCAGTCCTCGGTCGTCCAGGCCATCGGACCCGCATGGTCGAGCGAGAACGACAGCGGCAGGATGCCGAACCGGCTGCACAGCCCATAGGTCGGCTTGATGCCGGCGATGCCGCACAGCGAGGCCGGGCCGCGTATCGACCCCCCCGTGTCGGACCCGGTGCCGCCAAGGATCAGCCCGGCCGCGACCGCCGCCCCCGTTCCGGAGGAGGACCCGGAGGTGAAATGGTCGGTATTCCACGGGTTGCGCGCCGGCGGCCAGGGCAGGTCGAAGCTGGGGCCGCCGAACGCGAACTCATGGGTCGCCAGCTTGCCGAGCATCACCGTGCCGGCATCGGCCAGCTTGCGGACGGTCGTCGCGTCCTCGCTGGGCACCCAGCCCTGCAGCAGCTTGGAGTGCGCGGTCGTCGCGATCCCCGCGGTACCGTAGATGTCCTTATGCGCGATCGGGATGCCGTCCAGCGTGCCCCGTGCCTCCCCGCGCATGATGCGGGCCTCGGCCGCCTTGGCATCGGCCAGCGCCCGGTCCGGAGTCACCTGGATGAAGCTGTTCAGCGCCGCATCCTCCTTGGCGATGCGGCCGAGCAGATGCTGCGTCAGCTCAACGGGGGACAGGGTGCGGGCTGCGAACTGCCGGGCGGCGTCGGCGATGGTGGGCGTTTGCATCACGACGGCTCCGGCCGGAAGGTCAGCGCCGGCTCGGCCTCGCGGCCACGGTGTTCGCCGCGGATGCGGGCCAGCATGGGTTCGACGTAGGCCCAGCCGGTATGTAGCTCGGCCACCTGCTCGGGCGTCAGCGTCAGGCCGGCGCGGCGGATCAACGCCTCGAAATCGCCCAGCGGAATCTTTGGCTGCATGTGTTTCTCCGGGTCAGCACGGGTTTGGCCAGGATGTCCCCGACCCACGGACAAATTCATGCACGGCATCGCCGTTCCGGCAACAGCCCACCAACGCGGCCGTCCCGCCGGTCCTGCGATGCCGTAACGCCCAGGACGCGCCAGGACCTCCGCCGCCGCCTGCCGGGAAAAGGCTAGTGCTGCGCCACCGTCAACCGTGACAGTTGCTCCCCGGCGGTTCCGATCACCGGCAGGGCCAGGGTTGCCGGGTGGTCGGCATCTTGCAGCACCGTCCAAGTGAACGCCGCCGGGTTCGGCCCCGGACCCTGCGGGAACGGCAGGCCCGGCACCACGCTGGCCGCCCCAGCCATCGCAAGCCGCATCCGGTGCCCCGGCTGGAACACGTAGGCCGTCGGCAACAGGTCCAGCTCGATCTTCTGCGCCTGCCCCGGCACCAGCGGCGCCGGGTCGGACAGCGACGCCGCGTGCGGCACGTTCAAGTAGCCCTGGATCACCTGCGTCGAAGCACCGTCCGGCGCCACGTCGTTCAGGCTGAACACCATGTCGCCATCGCTGCTGCTGGACGACGCCCACAGCGACACGTGCGGATAGCCCGTCACCTCCGTCGCCACCGGCAGCGGCGCCGAGGTCCAGGTCAGCACATGGCGCTCCACCTCGCGCTGGTCGCCGTCCGGCCGGCCTACGGTGGCGCTGAGCAGCACCGGCAGGGCAGGTCCGGCGCCGGGCACGTAGGGCAGCGTTGCCGGCGGCCCGGCGGCGGCCTGCGCCGTCAGCGACCCATCGTTCAGGCTGCCGGCGGTGCCGCTGTGCCCGGCCTGCAGGAACAGCGTGGCCGTGCGCGCGTCGGGGATCGGCCAGTCCGCCTCATATCGCCAGCGGTCCACCCCCTTCACATACAGGATCACCTTTGGTGCCCGGTCCACGCCGTTGTCCATATCCTTCAGCCAGTGGTCCAGCCACTGCACCTGCAACTCCTGCAGAAAGTCGATCTGCCAGCCATGCGCGTGCGGCGCGAGCAGCAGGCGCTTGCGAGGCGAGCCGAAGGCCGCATAGGCCCGCAGGTTAGCCGGCGTAATGTAGTCGTCCAGCCCGCCGGAGATGAACGCCGCCACGCCACGCCCGGCAATCGCCTGCACGTCGGCGTCCTGGGTCGTCCGCTCCCGCCACCAGCCGTCCAGGTTGCGGTGCTGGATGGCGGTGGCGTACTCGGCCTCTGCCCCCGGCGACATTTTGCGCGCTTCCCGGCCGGGACCGGGCATCATGCCGCCGGGATACCAGAGCAGCCCATAGCAGTCGCCGCACGCCACCTGAGGCACGATGGCCTGCAAGTGCGGCGGCGCTTCCTTGGCGGTCAGCCACTGCGAGATGCCCAGCAGCGACGGCCCGATCATGCCGATCCGGCCGTTGCACCAGCTTTGCTTCGCCATCCACTCGACCGTGTCGTAGCCGTCTTGGCCGAACTGGTTGTAGAGCGTCGCCTCGCCGCCAGACTTGCCGGAGCCGCGCAGGCTGAGATGCAGCACGGCGTAGCCGCGGGAGGCGACGTTCATCAGCACCGGGTCGGTTTCCGCGCCGGTGTTGGAAGACCGGCCATAGCCGTCCGACATCAGCACGCACGGCGTCGGCGGGGCACCGGCCGCAAGGGTCGGCAGGAACACCCTGGCGTCCAGCTTGGTACCGTCGCGGGCGGTGATGGTCACCCCGTCCTGCACCTGCACGGGGAAGCGGAGCGTCGGGTTGTCCACCCGGGCGCGCTCAGGCAGCCATTGCCGCCCCTCCGTGCCCGCGCCCATCTGATAGGATTGGGCATGCAGCGCCGGCGTGGAGCAGGCAAACAGCAGCAATGCTGCACAAAAAGTGCCACGGGTCATCATCCGGTTCCTCCTAGCTTCCGGGGCAGATCTACCCTGCCCCGCCCGGCGCCTTGAAGCACCCCACGAAATCCGGGAACAGCGTCTTTGAACCGCACCCGGAACCTGCTGAACCCCTACCCGAAGTTCTGACATCCGAACACCACCAACGCCAGCCCGACGCACGGCATGACCAGCCAGTTGAACACCTCCGACACGATGCGGCCCACCCCGTCCAGCGCCGTGCTCGGACGCCGGCCAGGACTACCGACGCCCGCGGTCCCTTGAGGCCTGGAAATCCGCATCAGCCCGGCGCATCGTCCCACCAGCAGGATACGGAGGCCCATAGGATGGACACAGGCGTTGCAGGTACCTCCCGGACGGAAGCGGGACGCTTCGATGCCGGTGCGGCCTACGTCGGCGGCCGCTTCGTGCCGATGGCAGAGGCCACGATCCCCGTCACCGACTGGGCCTTCACCCGGTCGGACGCGGTATACGACGTCGTCCACGTCTTCAATGGCCGCTTCTTCCGCTTGGCCGACCACCTGCAGCGGTTCAGCCGATCCATGCAGGCCAGGCGGCTCGCCCCGCCCGAGGACCTGGCGACGATGGAGGCCGTCCTGCACCGCTGCGTCGCCCTGGCCGGGTTCTCGGACGCCTACGTCGCGATGGTCGCCTCGCGCGGACGGCCACGGGTCGCCGGGTCGCGCCGGCCAGCGGATTGCAGCAACCACTTCATCGCCTACGCCCTGCCCTGGATAGACGTGATCCCCAAGGACGTGCAGGAACGCGGCGCCCACCTATGGATCGCCAGCACCCCGCGCGTGCCCGACGCGAGCGTGGACCCGACGGTCAAGAACTACCAATGGAACGACCTGACCACCGGCCTATTCGAGGCGCATGACAACGGATTTGACACCGCCGTGCTGTGCGACGCCAACGGCTTCGTAACCGAGGGTCCCGGCTTCAACATATTCGTCGTCAGGGAGGGGCGGGTGCTGACCCCCGACCGCGGCTCCCTGCACGGCATCACCCGGCGCTCGGTGCTGGAACTATGCGGGCAGTCCGGCATACCCGCCGCTGTCGCAGCAATAACCCGCGCAGAGTTGGAGGACGCCGACGAGGTGTTCGCGGCAACAACGGCCGGCGGCGTGATGCCAGTGTCCCGGATCGGCCAACGCATTCTCGGCAACGACCGGCCCGGCCCAATATCCATGCGCCTCAAGGAACTCTACTGGCAGCGGCACCGGGAAGGCTGGCACGCCACGCCGGTCCGCAGCCTGGATGAAACCGACGGCATCCCGGCCACCACATCCGCCCCGCCGTAAGGGCGGCAGCCATCAGGCTCGATGCCCGCCGGGCCGGTCCCTTGCGAAACCGGCCCGGCCTGCCGCGGTCTTACCGAGCCCAGCCGGGATAGCTGCCGACGTTGTCCCGGGTCACGAGCTGGGACGGCATCAGGATCATCGGGTCATCCGGCTTCTTGCCGTTCATGATGCCAAGCCCGGTCTCCACCGCCAGCTTGCCCATCGTATAAGGGTCCTGGCTAGCCGAGGCCTGAACCTGCGTCGCCCCCTTCAAGGCCCCCACGATGTCAGGCGCCCCGTCCACCGAGGTGATGACGATCCCAGTGCGGTTCAGCTGCTTGGCCGCAAGGTCGCTGCCGATCGCCTGGGGATCGTTGATCGCGAACAGGCCCTGGATGCTCGGAAACCGCGTGAGATAGCCCTGCATCACGTTCAGCCCGCCGTCGCGCGACCCCTTGGCGTCCTGGTCGGAGGACAGCAGCTTGATGTCGGGATACCCGCCCAGCACCTTCTTGCAGCCGTTCACCCGGTCAATCACCGCCGACACCTGCGGCCCGTTCTCGATGACCACGTTGCCCTTGCCGCCGATGGCGTCGGCCATGAACTTGCAGGAGATCTCCCCGGCCTGGACGTTGTTGGTCTGCACCGTCGCATCCGCGCCCTGCGCCGCGACGTCCACGCCGACGACGGTGATCCCCGCGGCCTGCGCCCGCTTGATGGCCGGCGCGATGGCGCGGGGATCGGCGGCGTTGACCACGATCAGATCAACGCCCGCGGCGATGAAGTTGTCGATCTGGGTGAACTGCTTGTTCAGGTCGTAGTCGGCGGAGGACACCGTGACCTTCGCCTGCGGATTGGCCTGGTGCGCGGCGTCGGTGATGCCCTTGCCCACCGCGATGAAGTACGGGTTGCCGAGCGTGCCGACGGTGACGCCCACAGCCTTCAACTCGCGGGCCTGCGCCGCGCCAGCCAGCAGCAACGCCGCACCGGCCATAAGCATAGTTCTAAACATCCAGCCAATCCTCCCAGCCCTGTTGATCTCTCGCCCCGGCAAGTGGGCCATCGCCCGCCGGAGCTTGCCGCTACGTGCGGACGCTGCCCTGCAGCCGGACGCGGTCGAGCGCCACGGCGCCGATGATGACCAGCCCCTTGATGATGAACTGCCAGATGTCCGACACCCCCACCAGGGTCAGGCCATTGGACAGCACCGCGATGATCAGCCCGCCGATCAGCGTGCCCCAGATGGAGCCGATGCCGCCGACGAAGCTGGTGCCGCCCAGGATCACCGCGGCAATCGCGTCCAGCTCGTAGCTTTGACCCAGCTGCAAGCCGTTGGCGGCGAACAGCCGGGCCGCCGACATGACCCCGCCCAGCCCGGCCAGCAAGCCGGACATCGCATAAACGAACAGCAGGATGCGCCAGACCTTGATGCCGGACAGCCGCGCGGCGGCCGGATTGCCGCCCACGGCATAGATCCAGACCCCCAGCACGGTCCGCCGCAGCACATACCAGGACACCAGGATCACCACGAAGGCGATGATCGCCAGCACGGGAATGCCGAAGCCCGGCGCAATCGGTATGGTCGCGTTGCCAATGGCCGCAAACGGCAGCTCCGGGTTGAACACCGTCGTGTCGTCGCCCATCAGCCGCGCCAGGCCGCGCACTGCGGTAAGCGAACCCAGCGTGACGATGAATGGCGGCAGCTTGCCAAACGCGATCAGGCTGCCGTTCACCAGGCCGAAGGCCAACCCGGTCACCAAGGCCGCCGGCACCCCCAGCCACCCCCAGTCCGGGATCAGCGAGGCGATCAGCGCCGCCATCGCCGACGCCGCCAGGATGCTGCCGACCGAAAGGTCAATGCCACCCGTCAGGATGACGAAGGTCATGCCCGCACCGAGCACGATGTTGATCGCCGCCTGCTGCGCGACGATGGACAGGTTCTGCCCCGACAGGAACCGCCCCTCGCCAAGGTAATTGAACGCGATCGCCAGGATAAACAGCACCGGCAGCATTCCGACTGCCTGGATCATGCTGCGCATCCGGACCTGCTTGGCCGAAAGCCCGGCGCCTCCGACAGACGGCGCGGCGCTTGTGGTCGTGTTGGACATGGCGCGTTGCTCCAATTGCGTTGTTGGGTGCGTTATCGGGCCACGCCGGCTCAGGCCGCGACGCCGGCGCCGAGGGCCATGATGGACTCCTGGGTGATCGGCACGCCGCTGGCACCGCCGACCTCGCCGGCGATGCCGCCCTCCCGCATCACCAGCACGCGGTCGCAGATGCCGATGATCTCCGGCAATTCGCTCGATATGACGACCACGCCGATGCCGCGCTTCGCCAGCTCGTCTATGATGCGGTAGATTTCGGACTTGGCGCCGATGTCCACGCCGCGGGTCGGCTCGTCCAGGATCAGCACCTTGGGGCCGATCTCCAGCCAGCGGGACAGCAGCACCTTCTGCTGGTTGCCGCCGGACAGGCTGCCCACCGCGACCGCCGGGCTGGCGGCGCGGACGCGCAGCGCCTCGAACGCCTGCCGGGACCGGCGTTCGCCGGCGCCCCGGTTCAGGATGCCGCCCCGCCGGGCGTCGCGGCCGATCACGCCCAGGTTGATGTTGGTGCCGCAGGACAGGTCCAGGAACAGGCCCAGCCCCTTGCGGTCCTCCGTCAGGTAGGCCAGGCCCGCCGCCAGCGCGTCCTCCGGACCCTGCACAACCAGCGCCTGACCGGCCAGCACCACCTCGCCCGCAGTCTTGCGGTCGGCACCATAGATCAGCCGGGCCAGTTCCGTCCGTCCGGAGCCGACCAGGCCGGCGATGCCCAGCACCTCGCCGGCATGAAGCTCGAAGCTGCACGGACGCACCCGGCGGCCGCCATCCGTCATGCCGCGCACCTCCAGGACCACCGGGCCGCGGCTGCCGTGCGGATCGTGCGTCTTGGTGTAGAAGCTCGACAGGTCGCGCCCGACCATCATGCGTACCAGCGCCTCGGCGCTCAGCTCGTCGCGCGTCAGCGTGCCGACATATCCGCCGTCGCGCAGCACCGTCACCCGGTCGGCCAGCTCATAAACCTCCGCCATGCGGTGGCTGATGTAGATCAGCGCGATCCCATCGGCGCGGAGCTTGCGGACCAGCGCGAACAGCCGGTCGGTTTCACGCGACGACAGCGCCGTGGTCGGCTCGTCCAGCACCAATATCTTGGAGTTCGCGTGCAGCGCGCGGGCGATCTCGACAAGCTGCTGCTCGGCAATGGACAACGTGCCGACCGGGGTTTCAGCGGTGAACGGGGCGCCCAACCGCTCCAGCACCATGCGGCAGCCCTGCCGCATCGCGGCGCGGTCAATCCGCCCGCGGCGGCTCGGCTCCATGCCGAGATAGATGTTCTCGGCCACCGTCAGGTTCGGCGCCAGCGCCAGTTCCTGGTAGATGATCGAAATGCCGTGCCGCTTGGCGGCGATGGGATCGGTGATGGCAACCGGGGTCCCGTCAATCAGCACGGTTCCGCCGGGGTCCGCCTGATAGGCGCCGGACAGGATCTTCATGAGCGTGGACTTGCCCGCCCCGTTCTCCCCCATCAGTGCCAGGACCTCGCCGCCCCAAGCCTTGACCTGCACGCCGTTGAGCGCCTTCACCCCGGGGAAGGTCTTGGAGATGCCGCGCATCTCAAGGCGCGGCGTTCCGGCTTCGGTGGTCATCCTTCCCTCCCTCCACCCTGGACCATTCGGCCCAGGCCCCTCTACTCTGGGCCGTTCGGCCCAGGCAACATCAGCCGCGCCCGGTTCGCTCCGGGTTTCAGCAGCAGTGTTCAGGTTCATGGGGTATCAGTGCAACCCTAAAAGAGCCAGGGCCAAACCTACGCGCCAGCACAACGGCGTGCAGCGCCCAGAGCGCATGCCGCGGCAGCGCGGTGTCCCACGCAACACCCGGCTTTCGACGAACCCGCCGAACTGCCGTCCTGCGCAAGCCAGCATCGGGATCCCAGTGGCTTGCAACGACGCGACGCTTCCAATTGGGTCGCAGAGGTTGCTAGCTTAGACCGCAGGGGCGGCTCAGACCCCGGAAAGAACATCAAAGGGAGGCCATCCATGAACCGTCGCCAGTTCAACGCTGCGCTCGCCACGGCGGCGCTCGGTGCCGCAGCCCGCCCGGCCGCGGCGCAGCAAAAACGCAGCCTCGCCTTCGTGGTCAACGTGTCGGCGGACTTCTGGACCATCGCGCGCCGGGGCATCGAGAAGGCCAACAAGGAACACCCCGAATACGACATGCAGATGATCATCCCCGGCCAGGCCAGCGCCGCCGAGCAGCGCCGGATCATGGACGAGCTGATCGCGCGCCAGGTCGCGGGCGTCGCCATCTCCGCCATCAATCCGGCCAGCTCCACCGACGCCCTGAACCGCGTGGCGTCCCAGGCGGTGCTGTTCACCACCGACAGCGACGCGCCGGCCAGCAACCGTGTCGTCTACATCGGCACCGACAACGTCGCCGCGGGCCGCGAGGCCGGCGCCCAGATGAAGAAGGCGCTCCCCAACGGCGGCAAGGCCATGCTGTTCGTCGGCACCATGGACGCCGACAACGCCCGCGAGCGCGTGCAGGGCATCCGCGAGGCCCTCACCGGCGGCAACATCGAAATCCTCGACGTCCGCACCGACGACAGCGACTTCGCCCGGGCCAAGCGCAACGCCGAGGACACGCTGTCCCGCTACGCCGACCTCGGCCTGATGGTCGGCCTATGGGCCTACAACACGCCGCAGATCTACCAGGCGGTGAAGCAGGCCGGGCGCGAGAGCAACGTCAAGGTGGTCGGCTTCGACGAGGACGCCCTGACCCTGCGCGGCGTCGCCGACGGCACCATCTTCTCCACCGTGGTGCAGCAGCCGTTCGAGTTCGGCTACCAGTCCATGATCGGCATGGTGAAGTACCTGTCCGGCGACAAGTCATGGATTCCCGCCAACAAGCAGATCATCGTCCCGACCCGCATCATAGACAGCTCCAACGTCGGCGACTTCCAGGGCTACATGAAGCAACTGCTGCGCCCGAGTTAGCGGCGTGGCCGGCCCGCTGCTGGAACTGGACGGGATCAGCAAGGCGTATCCCGGCGTCCTAGCCTTGGACCGGGTGTCGCTCCGCCTCGGCGCCGGGGAGGTGCTGGCGCTGGTCGGCGAGAACGGCGCCGGCAAAAGCACGCTGATGCGCGTGCTGGGCGGCCTCGTGCGCCCGGACGCCGGGCACATCCGGCTGGACGGGCAGGACCGCCCGTATCTGACGGTAGCGGAGGCGCAGGGGGCCGGCATCGCCTTCGTGCACCAGGAACTGTCCATGTTCGACAACCTGGATGCCGCCGCCAACGTGCTGATGGGGCGGGAGCGGCTGAGCGGCGGGCCGCTACGCCTGGTGGACCGCCCGGCCTGCCGGGCACGAGTGGCGCCGCTGCTGGAGCGTCTTGGCGCCGACTTCGGCCCGGATGCGCCGGTCGCCCGCCTGTCCATCGCCCAGCGCCAGTTGGTGGAGATCGCCCGCGCCCTGTCCACCGACGCCCGCATCATCATCCTGGACGAGCCGACCAGCAGCCTGACGCTGTCCGAAACCGACCGGCTGCTCGCCATCGTCGCCGCGCTGCGCGCCGCGGGCACCGCGATCATCTACATCACCCATCGCCTGGGCGAGGTCGTGACCTGCGCCGACCGGGTGCTATGCCTCCGGGATGGCCGGGTCGCCGGGGAGCTGCCGCGGGAGGAAATCGCCCACCCCGCCATGACCCGGCTGATGATCGGCCGCGACCTGCAATCCCTGCACACCCCCCCTGCCGGACCGCCGGGCGAAGGCGGCCTGGAGCTGGACGGCCTGGTGACGTCTGCCTTCCCGGACCGCAGCGCCAGCCTGCATGCCCGGCCCGGCGAAATCCTCGGCCTGGCCGGGCTGGTGGGGTCCGGTCGCACCTCCCTGGCCCGCGCAGTGTTCGGCATCGAGCCGGCACTCGCCGGCACCATACGCCTGGACGGCAAGGCGGCCCGCATCAGATCCCCACGCGACGCCATCGCACTGGGGCTTTACCTGGTGCCGGAGGACCGGAAGCGCTCCGGCCTGGTGCTGTCCATGCCGATCTCGCAGAACGTGACCCTGCCGGCCCTGGCCCGCCATGCCCACCTCGGCCTCATCAGCCCGGCATCGGAGGCCCGCGCCGGCGAAGCCCAGCGCCTGGCCCTGCGCATCAAGGCACCGGACGCCGCCGTGCAGGCCGGCACGCTATCGGGTGGCAACCAGCAAAAGGTCGTGCTCGGCCGCTGGCTGGCGCTCAGCCCGCACGCCATCGTGTTCGACGAGCCAACCCGCGGCGTGGACGTCGGCGCGAAGGGCGAGATCTACGGCCTGATGCGTGCCCTCGCCGACCGCGGCGTCGCCGTGCTGATGATCAGCAGCGACATGGAGGAGGTGATCGGCGTCAGCGACCGCGTGGCGGTGATGCACGAGGGCCGGGTGGCGGGCGTGCTGGACCGCCCCGAATTCAGCGAATCCGCGGTGCTGCGCCTCGCCATCGGCCAAGCAGCGGCGGCCTAACAAGGAAAGAACAGGCATGGGCAAGAAGGAGCTAGGCCTGCTGGCCCTGGTGCTGGTGATCGGCGGAATCACCGCCGCCATCAACCCGCGCTTCCTGTCGGCGGTGAACCTGCTGAACATGGCCAACCTGATCGGCCTGTTCGGCGTGTTCAGCATCGGCCAGGGCCTGATCATCATCACCGGCGGCATAGACCTGGCCGTGGGATCGGTGTTCGCGCTGCTGGGCGTGGTGTTCATCGACCTGCTGGCGAACCACGGCGTCCCCTGGCCGGCAGCGGTGGCGCTGGTGCTGGTGGGCGGGCTGCTGATCGGCGCCCTGCACGGGGCGCTGGTAACACGGGCGGGGCTGCAGCCCTTCGTCGTAACGCTGTGCGGCCTGCTGATCTACCGCGGAGCCGCGCGCTACTACACCGGGGACGCCACCATCGGCTTCGGCTACACGGACGGGCTGGATGCGCTGACCTGGCTGGCGTCGGGCCGCAGCTTCGGGGTGCCGAACCCGTTCCTGGTGCTGCTGGTCGTGGCCGCGGTCATGGGCGTTGTGCTGCACCGCTCGGTATTCGGCCGCTACCTGTTCGCGGTCGGACGCAACGAGGAAGCGGCGCGCTACGCCGGCATACGCACGGGTCTGGTGGTGGCCGGCGCCTACATCCTGGGCGGCGGGCTGGCCGGGCTTTCGACGGTGCTGCTGGTGTTCTACACCAACTCGGTTTCCCCATCCTCGTTCGGCAATTTCTACGAACTGTATGCCATCGCCGCCGCCGTGCTGGGCGGGTGCTCGCTGCGCGGCGGCGAGGGCAGCATCCCGGGGATTGTGCTGGGCACCGTGCTGCTGCAGATCCTGCAGAACCTGGTCAACATCCTGGGCATTCCGTCGTCCCTCAACTTCGCGGTGATGGGCGGGGTGATCCTGTTGGGCGCGCTGGCGGACCAGCAGTTGCTGCGCCGGGGCAACGCGGCAACAGGCGCGCCCGCGCCGGCCCGCATCGGACTGCTCAAGCCAAAGAAGGCGGCATAGCCATGCTCAAGGGACTGCACCCGGCCATCAGCCCGCCGCTGCTGACCGCGCTGGCCGAGATGGGCCACGGCGACGAGATCGCCGTCGTGGACGCCAACTTCCCCGCCGCCAGCACGGCCCGGCGGCTGATCTACGCCCCCACCCTGCCCTCGCCGCGCATGGTCGAAGCCGTGCTGACCCTGCTGCCGCTGGACAGCTTCGTTGCCTGCCCCGCGGCGATCATGACCCCGCCAGAGGGACGTCCGCCCATCGCCGAAGAGTTCCAGGCCGTGCTGAACGCCGCCGAGGGCGGGGAGGTCGCCATCGAGGACGTCGAGCGCTTCGCCTTCTACGAACGCGCCGCAGCCGCCTATGCGGTCGTTGCCACGGGGGAGCCGCGCTGGTGGGGCTGCATCCTGCTGCGCAAGGGCGTATTCCGGCCATGACCCTCCCCACCCGCACGCTCGGCCGCACCGGCATCGAGCTGACCACCCTCGGCTTCGGCAGCACCGGGCTAGGCAACCTATACCGGTCCCAGACCGAGGACGGTGCGATGGCGACCCTGCAAGCCGCCTGGGACGCGGGGATGCGTTACTTCGACACGGCCCCATTATACGGTTTCGGCCTTGCGGAGCACCGGGTCGGCGCCGCCCTGCGCCGGCTGCCGGCCGCGCCGGTCCTGTCCACCAAGGCCGGCTGGCGGCTGGCCCGGCGCGGACCCGCCGACGCCCCCGGCAGCGCCGCGGACAGCCTGTTCCAGCAGCCCGCGCCATTCAAGCCATACACTGACTACAGCTACGACGGCATCATGCGGTCATTCGAGGACAGCCTGCAGCGCCTGGGTACCGACCGGGTGGACATCCTGCTGCTGCACGACTGCGACCGGCGCAACCATGGGGAGGACGGCTACCGCACCCGCTTCCGCGAGGCCGTGGACGGCGCGGCGAAGGCCCTGGTGTCCCTACGCGAACAGGGCGCGGTCACGGCCATCGGTGCCGGGCTGAACGAGTGGGAAGCCTGCCAGGAGTTCGCCGAAGCCTGCGACTTCGACTGCTTCCTGCTCGCCGGGCGCTACACCCTGCTCGACCAGGGCGCGCTGGCCAGCTTCCTGCCGCTGTGCGAGCGGCGCGGCATCGGCATCATCCTCGGTGGCCCCTACAACTCCGGCATCCTGGCCACCGGCCCGGTGGAGGGCGCGCTCTACGATTACGCACCGGCCGCTCCGGAGATCATGGACCGCACGCGCGCCGTAGCCGCAGCCTGCTCCCGCCATGGCGTGCCATTGCGCGCCGCCGCCCTGCAATTCCCGTTGTCGCACCCGGTCGTCACCACCGTCATCCCCGGCGCGCGCGACCCGCAGGAGGTCGTGGAAAACCTGGCCCTGATGACCCAGGACATCCCCGGCGCGCTGTGGCAGGAGATGCGCGAGGGCGGCCTGATCCCGTGACGGCCGTCGTCGATTCCCACGTCCATTACTGGCGGCTCAGCCGCGGCGACTACGCCTGGATGACGCCGGACCTGCCGATCCACCGCGACTTCCTGCCGCCGGACGCCGCCCCCCTGTTCGACGCCGCCGGGGTTGACGGCATCGTCCTGGTGCAAGCCGCGGACACCGAGGCCGAGACGCACTTCATGCTGTCGCTGGCCAGGGAGGACTCCCGGATTCGCGGCGTGGTCGGCTGGACCGACATGGAGGCGCCTGACGCCCCAGACCGCCTGGCGGCACTGGCGGCGGACCCGCTGCTGCGCGGCATCCGCCCGATGTGGCAGGACATCCCGGAAGACGGCTGGTTCCTGCACCCGGAGCAGGACCCGGCCTACCGCGCGATCATCGAGCTTGGCCTGACCTTCGACGCCCTCGCCCGGGTGCGCCACCTGCCATTGCTGCCCCACCTGATCGACCGCCACCCGGAGCTGCCGCTCGTCATAGACCACGCCGCAAAACCCGAGATCGCTGCCGGCAACTTCGCCGACTGGCGCCGCGGCATGGCGGACCTCGCCTCGTTCCCGCATGTCCGCTGCAAGTTCTCCGGCCTGGTGACGGAGGTAGCGCCAGGCGCCCCGGCTTCCAGCATCGCCCCCTATGCCGAGGCACTGCTGGAGCTGTTCGGCCCGCAGCGCCTGATGTTCGGCAGCGACTGGCCGGTCGTCACCCTGCGTTGCGGCTACGCGGACTGGTGGCGGCAGGCGCAGCAGCTTGCGGCGCACCTAGCGGAGGCGGACCGGGCCGCCCTGTTCGGCGGCACCGCCGAGCAGTTCTATACGCTGGCGCATCGGCCCTGAGCGCTGCGCCGACCCTCACAGACTCCAGCGGGACGTTTCTGACCGGCCCCGGGGCGGCGTCCTCTTTACCGCAGCCCTTTACCAGCCGGGTGTTCCCGCCCCCGATACAGGCCACATGAACGCAGGCTCCAGGCCCGCGCCCGTCATCGCTGCGGCTACGCCGGGCCACCCGGCAGGGCGTCCCGCACCGCCGCCACAAACGCCGGCGTGTCCTGCAGTTGCGGCACGTGCGCCAGGCCGGGCAGCTCTTTGAACGAAGCATCCGGCAGCATCGCCGCCAACTGCTGGGCCATTGCCGGGGGCGTCGCCTCGTCCAGTTCGCCAACCGTCACGAGCACCGGGACGTGCAGCCCGCGCACGGCATCGCTGATGTCGAGCGACGCTAAGGCGTTGCAGGCGCCGGTGAACATCGCGGGGTCCGTCGCCAGGAACCGCTCCCGGCGCTCCGCGAGCAGCGCGGGGTTGGCCTGCTGGAACGCCGGCGAGAACAGGCGGCGCATGGCAGTGTCAGCAATGGCGGCGAGACCCTTGCTCCCTGCCGCACCCGCCATGCCGCGGAAGGCGGCGCGTCCAGGCTCGTCAAAGGCGGCGCCGGTGCCAGCCAGCACCAGGCGGCTGACCAGGGCAGGATGCCGCAACGCCAACGTCAGGGCGACGAAGCTGCCATAGCCATTGCCGATGACCGCAACAGGACCGCCCGCCTCTCCAATCGCCGCCGCCATCCGGTCGGCAACCGGCTCCAGCCCGGCCTCCACCGGCGCCGAGCCGCCAAAGCCCGGCAGGTCCGGCACCGTCACGCGGTAGCTGCCCGACAACGCAGCCGCCAGCGGGGTGCAACTGCCGGCATCGGCCAGCAGCGAGTGGAACACCCAGACCGCCGGCCCCTCCCCGGTGACGGTCGCCGCGACCGTGCCGCCGGCATAGTGATGGATCATGCGCCCCTGCTCTCTCATTAAGTGCACACGCCCTATCATGCAGCCCGCGCATGGGCCAGGCCGCGCCAGGGAGCGTTGCAGCCCAACCGTGGACCGGTCATCGTGCGGGAAATCAGGACGAGCCGGCGGCGGCACGGCCGGCATCGGGAGGACATGGATGACCGCAACAGCAAGCGTGAACGCCGGGGCGCGGCTGGACCGGCTGCCGATGTCGGCCTTCCACCATCGCATCCTGCGGCTGATCGGCCTCGGCATGTTCTTCGACGGCTTCGACATCTACCTGGGCGCGGCGGTGCTGGGGACCACGCTGCGGTCCGGGTTCTCCACCATCGGGGAGAATGCGGCCTTTGTGTCCAGCACCTTCCTGGGAATGATGCTCGGCTCGCTGCTGACGGGGTTCCTGGGAGACCGCTACGGCCGCCGCTTCACCTACCAGACCAACCTGGCGGTGTTCGGCCTGGCGTCGCTGGCCGCGGCCTTCGCGCCCAACATGGCCGTGCTGATCGCGCTGCGCTTCATCATGGGCCTGGGGCTGGGGGCGGAGAACGTGGTGGGCTACTCCACCATGACCGAGTTCGTGCCCCCGGCGCACCGGGGCCGCTGGCTCGGCCTGGTCGCGGTGTTCGTCGTCACCGGTCTGCCGGTTTCGGCGCTGGTGGCCTGGGCGTTGGTGCCGGCGCTGGGCTGGCGGGCGATGTTCATCCTGGGCGGCGTCGGCGCGCTGCTGGTCTGGCAGGCCCGCAAGTCCCTGCCGGAAAGCCCCCGCTGGCTAGAAAGCGTCGGCCGCCTCAAGGAAGCCGAGACCCTAATGGCAACCATCGAGCACGAGGCGTCCAGCGGCGCCCCCCTGCCGCCACCAGCGCCGCCGCCCGGCCCGGCGCCATCGCGAGCGCTGTCAACCCTGCTCGCCCCGCCCTTGCTGGGCCGCATGGTGCTGGGCTGCATCAGCCTGGTGGTCATCAACACGCTCATCTACGGCTTCATCACCTGGCTGCCGACCTTCTTCGCCAAGCAGGGGCTGTCGGTGGCGACCTCGTTCGGCTACTCGCTCATCATGGCGCTGGGAGCGCCGGCCGGGTCGTTAATCGGGGCGCTGCTGGTGGACCGGATGGGACGGCGGCGGCTGATCATCGGCGCCGCGGCCCTGTCCATGTTGTTCGGCTTCATCTACCCCTTCGTGCATGACCCGGTATGGCTGCCGGTTGCCGGGCTGGCATTGACCGTGCCGATCTATGTGCTGGTCGCAGTGCTATTCGGCGTCTACATTCCGGAACTGTTCCCCACCGAGGTGCGGCTCCGCGCGTCCGGCATCTGCAACACCTTCGGACGTGGTGCTACGGTGCTGACCCCGTTCCTGGTAGTGCCGCTGTTCACCGCCTATGGCGTAGGCGGCGTGCTGGCGCTGATGGTGGGGCTGCTGGCGGTGCTGATCGCCACGGTGCTCATCCTCGGCGTCGAGGCGAGCGGGCGCCGGCTGGAGGAGGTCGCCGCCGACCCCGGCGAACCGAAGGTTCCCGCGGCGGTCCCGGGGTGGACGGGGTAGCAACCCGCCCCACATCCCCGCTTCCCGTCCAGGAGACCAAGTCTTGAGCTACCCCTATATCGGCCGCCGCGAGGATGCACGGCTGCTGACCGGCGCCGGGCGTTACACGTCGGATTGGAACCTGCCGGGCCAGGCCTATGCGGCATTCCTGCGGTCGGATCACGCCCATGCCCGCATCGTATCGGTGGACGTCGCGGCGGCACGGGAGGCTCCAGGCGTCGTCGCGGTGCTGACCGGCGCGGACGCCGCCGCGGCGGGGTATGGCCGCGGCAAGGCGGCGCTGCCCTACAAGGGGCGGAACGGCATGTCGCTGCTGACTCCGCAGGCCCCGTCCCTGGCCCAGGACCGCGCGCGTTATGTCGGCGACCCCGTAGCCCTGATCGTGGCGGAAACCGCCGCGCAGGCGCAGGACGCGGCCGAACTGGTGCTGGTGGACTACGAGACCCTGCCGTCTGTATCCGACATGGATGCGGCGCTGGAGGAAGGTGCGCCCCAACTGCACCCCGACGTGCCCGGCAATCTGTGCTTCGACTACGAGTATGGCGACGCCAGCAGCGTAGAGGCCGCATTCACCGGTGCGGCGCATGTCGTCGAGTTGGACCTGACCAGCGACCGCGTCGTAGGCAACCCGATGGAGCCGAAGGCGGCGCTGGCCCGCTGGGACGGCGACACGCTGGACCTGTGGACGGCGACGCAGGGCATGGTGGCGCTGCGGGACTCGCTGTGCGGCCTGACCGGCCTGCCGCCAGGCAAGGTGCGCGTGCG
>CAXTCI010000062.1:0-5829 GCA_964242325.1 uncultured Acetobacteraceae bacterium | reverse complement strand
GCGATGATGTGCAGCGGCCCCTACCGCATCCCCGCCGTCTATGGCCGGCACCGCCTCGCGCTGACCAACACCGTGCCGATCACCGCCTACCGCGGCGCCGGCCGTCCCGACATGGCCTATGCCGTCGAGCGCCTAGTGGACGAGGCAGCGCGTCAACTGGGCCGCGACCGCCTGGCGCTGCGTCGGCTGAACCTGCTGCCAGCGGACGCCTTCCCCTACACCCTGCCCACCGGTGGGCCGATGCCGGCGACCTATGACAGCGGCGACTACCCGGGCCTGCTGGACATGGCGACCGAAGCCGCGGATTGGGCAGGCTTCGAGGCACGGCGGGCCGAGGCCGCAACCCGTGGCAAGCTGCGCGGCATCGGCGTCGGCGTGTTCGTGGAGCCGTCCGGCGGCGTGGTGCCGCGCGACGAGGTGGCGATCACCTTCGACCCCGCAGGCGGCGTGCGCGTCCACAACGTGACGCACTCCTCCGGCCAGGGTCATGAGACCGTGTTCCCCGAGATCGTCGCCGGCATCCTCGGCCTCGACCCCGCCGAGATCACGTTGCACCAGGGCGACCCGGACGGCCTGCCGCTGTTCGGCGGCGGCGCCTTCGCATCCCGCTCCATGCTGTCGCACGGCGCTGCCACGGCGGTTGCGGCGCAGGAGGTGATACGCAAGGGCATGGACCTCGCCTCCGACGCGCTGGAAGCCGCGCCGTCCGACATCGAGTATCAGGCGGGCGCCTACCGCATCGTCGGCACCGACCGCGCCGTAACACTGCTGGAACTGGCCCGCCCGGCGGAGGGCCAGGAAAGCGGCCCGCTGGACACCACCACCGCCCTGCCCGCCAGCCGCGCCTTCCCCTCCGGCGCACACGTCGCGGAGGTCGAGGTTGACCCGGACACCGGCGAGGTGTCGCTGCAGCGCTACGTCGCGGTGGACGATTGCGGCGTGGTGCTGAACCACACCCTGCTGGACGGGCAGATCATGGGCGGCATCGCCCAGGGACTAGGCCAGGTCCTGGGCGAGCGGTGCGTGTATGATGAGGGCGGGCAGCTCCTGTCCGGCAGCTTCATGGACTACGCCATGCCGCATGCGGAGCTGCTGCCGGGCATCACTTTGATGGAGCGTCCAGTGCCCTCGCCGAACAACGCCCTGGGCGCAAAGGGCGCCGGCGAGGCGGGAACCACCGGGTCGCTACCGGCCGCGATGAATGCGGTGCTGGACGCGCTATGGCCGGCGGGAGTGCGTCGGCTGGACATGCCGGCATCGGCGCAGCGGGTATGGGCGGCGTTGCATGCGGCGTCGGACCGCTGAGGACGCATAAGCGAACACCGGCAACAGCCAGGCTGCTTAAATCTTTCGACGTCTTAGCATTGTGAACTTCCGGTGACGGCGGCATGGCAGTTTTTGCGGCCGCCGCCGTTCCCTGTGATTGCTCCCTTTGCCTTAATCGGCATCGGTGCGCCCCCGAGGCGCTAGCACATCGCACGGCGCCGTGGTGCCGGGCTGGGAGTCGCATCCAATGCTGTTCGCCACATTTCTGCGTTCGGTGGTCAGGTCCGGAAGCATGGTGGTGGTTGACAGCCGGGGACGCCAACACCGCATCGGTGATGGCAGCCCGCCATCCCAGGTGATCCGCCTGACCCGTCCAGGGCTAAGCATCAGCCTTGCGCTCAACCCAAAGCTGTCCCTGGGCGAAGCGTATGCCGACGGCACCCTCGTGATCGAGCAGGGATCGGCGGTGGGATTGCTGACCCTGCTCGCCCGCAACCTGGGCGGCCTGCCGCCGGGGCACCCGCTGAACTGGGCGGCTGCGCTGCCCGTATGGCGTCCGCGCATCCGGATCAACCGTGCCCGGCGCAACGTCGCCCATCATTACGATCTGCCGCCCGAGTTCTACGCCCTGTTCCTCGATGCGGACCGCCAGTATTCCTGCGCCTACTTCACCAATCCGGCGGTGACCCTGGAGGCCGCGCAGGCCGAGAAGAAGCGGCGTATCGCAGCCAAGCTGCTGCTGGACCGCCCGGGGCTGCGGGTGCTTGACATCGGCTCCGGCTGGGGCGGGCTGGCGCTGTTCCTGGCCGGGGACGCCGGCGCCGACGTGACCGGCATAACGCTGAGCGCTGAGCAGCACCGGGAAAGCACGGAGCGGGCTGCCGACGCAGGGATGGCCGACCAGGTGCGTTTCGCCCTGCGCGACTACCGGCAGGAGACTGGGACCTACGACCGCATCGTCTCGGTCGGCATGTTCGAGCATGTCGGCCGCGCCAGCTACGACGCCTACTTCGCCACGATGCGCGACCTGCTGCGCGAGGACGGAGTGGCGCTGCTGCACTCCATCGGCGACAGCGGCACGCCGGGACCGATCAACCCGTTCATCCAGAAGCACATCTTCCCAGGCGCCGCGATCCCGTCGCTGTCGGAGGTGCTTGCGGCGGTCGAGCGCAGCGGCCTGCTGGTGACGGATATCGAGATCCTGCACCTGCACTACGCCGAAACCCTGCTGCGCTGGCGCGAGCGCTTCGTCGCGAACCGCGCAGAGGCCGTGCGTATGCAGGGCGAGCGATTCTTCCGGATGTGGGAATTCTACCTGGCGATGTGCGAAGTCGGGTTCCGCGAGCGCACCAGCATGGTGTTCCAAATGCAGTTGACCCGGCGGAAGGGGGCAACCCCGCTAGCCCGCGACTACATGACGAGCAGGCTACACCCGGCCCCGGCCCCGGCCCGCGCCGCGGCACAACAAGCCATGGTGCACGGAAACGGCGGCGCTTAAGGTCTCCAGTCCAGGAGGCTACGGCGAAGGCCCAGCTACGGTTTGTCTGGCCTCACGAGGGCGGCAACCCTACTGTGATGCTCACCGCCAAGGAACGCTGCGTCCCAGGACGGAGAAGACCCACTGGGCCAATCCACCGCCAACTTGGCGTGACCCTGATCGCAGCCTGTCATTCCGGGTGTCGGGCGTCACGCAGGCCCTAACATGCCGCTCGCCAATGACTTCCGGTATGTTACTATAGTGTCAGCTTAACAATTGGCTAACGTTGCTAACGGAAGGCTACTGGCCTTTCACACGGACGTGTTGCACACCGATGGCGTGTCGTCCCGAACCCGACCGTAACGCGCGGTGCTCGCCCGTCGGAACCGAACCACAGACGAAAGTCTATCCCCATGAATGTGCTCGCCACCGCAGACATTGATCCGTCCGTCGAGACGCCCGAGCCATTCTCGGTTTCAACCAGCGTCTCGCTGCAGGAGCGGCGTTACCGGACGATCAAGAACGGCGACATATTCGGGGTGTTCGACCACGGCGGCGACATCCTTGCCGGGGTGGGCGGCACGGATGGGCTGTATCACCAGGACACCCGGCATCTGTCCCGCTTCGATCTGACCCTCGCCGGCCGGCGTCCCCTGCTGCTCAGCTCCGCGCTCGGCACGGACAACGTGATGCTCACGTCCGACCTGTCCAACTCCTCGGCGCTGGACCTCGGCGCGAACGCGCTGGACCAGGGCGTCATCCACGTCCAGCGCTCGCTGTTCCTGGGTGACGGCATGTGCCACGGGCGGCTCGCGGTCCGCAACTTCGCCTTCGCGCACCACCGGGTCCAGTTGGAGCTACGATTCGAAGCAGACTTCGCCGACCTGTTCGAGGTGCGCGGCATGCGCCGGGTGCAGCGGGGCCGGACGCTTCCCGCCGTGCTGGCAAGCGACGCGGTCACCTTGTCCTACCAGGGCCTGGATTGCGTCATACGCGCCACGCGCCTGGCATTCGAGCCTGCGCCGCAAAAGATCACCGCCAAGAGCGTGGTGTTCGACCTGCAGCTACCACCGCATGGCCAGACGACGATCTTCTTCAGCGTTGCGTGCGTGCCGCAGGCCGAAACCCCGCTCCGCCCCCGTGCGGCGTTCCTGGACGCCTATGTCAGCACCAACCGCCGCCTGCGCGCCAGCACCGCCCGCGCGGCCAAGATCTCGTCCCGGCACGAGGAGTTCGACGAAACCATGCGGCGCTCGGCCAACGACCTGCGGATGCTGGTCACCGAGAAGCCGACCGGCCCCTACCCTTACGCCGGCATTCCCTGGTTCAGCACCGCGTTCGGGCGGGATGCGCTGATCACCGCGATGCTGATGCTGGCGGTGGACCCGATGCTGGCCTCTGGCGTGCTGCGTTACCTCGCGCAGGAGCAGGCGACCACATTCGACCCGGCATCCGAGGCCGAGCCCGGCAAGATCCTGCACGAGATGCGCGGCGGCGAAATGGCGGCGCTGCGCGAGGTGCCGTTCCGCCGCTACTACGGCAGCGTGGACTCGACGCCGCTGTTCGTCATGCTGGCGGGCGCCTACCTGGACCGCACCGGCGACCTCGCCACCGTGGAGGCGTTGTGGCCGCAGATTGACCTGGCCCTTGGCTGGATGGACCGCCGCGCCGACGCCGACGGCTTCATCAACTATCAGCGCAGCACCGAGGACGGGCTGTCCAACCAGGGCTGGAAGGACAGCTACGACGCCGTATCCCACGCCGATGGTACCCTCGCGCGGGGCGCCATCTCGTTGTGCGAGGTGCAGGGCTACGTTTACGCGGCGCGGGTCGCCGGGGCGGCCATCGCCACGCGGATCGGGCTTGACGAGCAGGCGGCGGCGTTGCGGGCCAAGGCCGCCGACCTCAAGCGGGCGTTCGAGGCGCGGTTCTGGTGCGAGCGGCTCGGCACCTACGCGCTGGCGCTGGATGGGACCGGGCAGCAGTGCCAGGTCCGCTCGTCCAACGCGGGACACCTGCTGATGACCGGCATCATCCCGCAGGACCGCGCCCGCCAGGTCGTAGAGGGGCTGATGGACGCCGGGCAGTTCACCGGCTGGGGCATACGCACGCTTGCGGCTGGCGAGGCGCGCTACAACCCGATGTCCTACCACAACGGCTCCGTCTGGCCGCATGACAACGCGATGATCGCGCTCGGCATGGCCCGCATGGGCCTGCGCGCGGAAACGACGCGGCTGTTCGAGGCGATCTATGCCTCCTCGCGGGCAACGGACCTCAACCGTCTGCCGGAGCTGTTCTGCGGCTTCCCCCGCCGTCCCCGGCAGGGACCGACATCCTACCCGGTGGCGTGCACGCCGCAGGCCTGGGCAGCCGCGTCCCTGCCGGCCTTCGTACAAGCCTGCCTCGGCCTCGGTTTCGACCCGGCGGCCCGCGCCGTACGGTTCGACTCGCCTCACTTGCCGGCGTTCCTGGACAACCTGACCCTGCACAACCTGTCTGTCCGGGGCGCAAGCGTGAGCGTCCAGGTAACCAGGACGCCAGGCGAGGTGTCCATCAGCGTGGTCGGGCGCGAAGGCCCGGGGCATGTGCAGGTCGTGACAACGACCTGAACCGGCCAGGCCGCCGGGACCAGCGGGCGCCCGGCGGGCAGGACCCCACCAATTCCGAGATATCCCGGAACCGCGCGCAACCCTATGCTGCCGCCTGGAACGGCATAATGTTCGGGGGACAGGCAATGCGACGGATCAAGGGCACTGCGCTGCGAGGCATGTGGCTGGCGGCAGAAGCGCAGCAAGTTATCGCATTGCGCCTGATGAAGCTCGCCATGGGCGGCCCGGCGGCGAAGCGGGAAGCCCACCGCATGGTAGCGGAAAAGGTGGATGCCGCATCGAAGGCGGCTGCCATCACCGCCGCTGCCGTAGCCCGCGGCGCCCCGGACGGCGGCGCGGATGCCGTGGTGCGGATGCTGCGCCGGCGGGTGCGGGCCAACCGGAAGCGGCTGGGACCTGGCTGACCCGCCTGCACCGGACTGATACCAACCGCCATCCGCTCTGACCATTTCCCGGCAAACCTCGTAGGGCGTATAA
>CAXTCI010000061.1:0-27191 GCA_964242325.1 uncultured Acetobacteraceae bacterium | reverse complement strand
AAAGCCGCGTCAGACGGCCAGCGCAGTAGCATTATCAAACGGGCTCTTAGCGACGTTTACATCCTGATCTCGCCATGGCGAGCCACTACGGTGGCCTTTTTACGAACTGATGGAGAATGACCTGCTCCCAGGTACTATAGTCTTCAAGCCCTTTCGCGAGTGCCGGCCCGCTTGCCGGCAGCAAGCGCACAAAGCGGAGTAAATCTTTCACTTCACGCGGATCAAGGGAGAGCGCCATCAGCGCAAAAAATAGTCCCTTCGCTTTACGTCCATTCAACGCATTGTTCATCGCGGCGTCTTTGTAGACGTTATAATGATACCAGCGTAGTTGACGGCGGAACGGGCGAAGCACCGGATCCCTGCGCGCCAGACTGGCACTGCGTGCGAGCTGTGAAGATAAGCGGCCCGCAGAGTGCATCATGCTGGCCTCCTGTCTGTTAAACACGTATGTCTCCGCGTCAATATGGTCCATTGGGGCCAATATGCTGACACGAAGGCCGAGCAGCCAATCCTCCCCGTAGATCAAGCGTGGGTCGAACCCACCGGACTCCGCAATCAGATCTTTGCGGAACAAATTGGCGCCAAGAGGAGCCTGAAACCCAGTCAACATCCGGGTCAGTTCTGGCGTTGAGAACCGGCGTGAAACGTAGCCCGCCTCAGTCGCTGAGCTATCAGGCGCAAAGCGGTGAGCAGGGCGAAGTTCCCCGCTCGGCAGAAGTGTGCTGAAACTGCTGGCGATCCAACGGGTGTCTGGCCGCTCTAGCAACACGCCCTGTGCGCGCTCAAGCTTATCCGGTATCCATCTGTCGTCAGAGTCTATAAACCCGATCCAATCATATTTCGCGCGTGAAATGCCAGTGGTACGCGCCTGTCCCGGTCCAGTGTTCTTTGGCTGGTAGATCGCCTGCACGCGGCCATCCCGCGCTGAAGCATCTTGCAGCGCCGAGCGGGTTGCGGAACTAGTCGAGCAGTCGTCGATAAAGATGACTTCGCAACGGTGGGATCCTACTTGATCGAGAACCGATCGCAGCGCCGAATCTATTAGCAATGGCTTCGTATTGAATACTGGGCAAATAACAGAAACGTCCAAATTGTCCCCTCCTCCACCTTTGTGCGCTTGTCAAACTACTTCGCCTGCGATCTGCTTACTTACACCTGGGCGATTATTGAGGGCTAGGGCTCTTACTCGTCCCCGGCATAGTAGCTCCAGTCTTACGCCTACGCACTCAGGGTGAGTTGTTCCTCACTGAGAGGAGGGCGGCAGCCAAGGCTTCCATCGTGCACTGGCGCTTGCACGAAACCACTGATGCGGCAGAGCGCCGGATCGCCGGCAATGGCAGCCAGCACGCCGGCGACGTCGGCCTCACGGTTGAAGGTGCAGATGGCGACGGCAAGCCCGACCGGCTCGGGCGCGGCGTCCGCCGCGAACCATTCTGCCCGGCGCAGCACGGCCAGGCCACCCGAAGCGGTCAGCTCGAACCAGACCATGCCGGCCTGGCGGAAGTTGGGAGCGTCGTCCGGCAAGTGGATTTCGGCGGCACCGTCCACCTCGGCCTCGTGCAGCAGCGTTTGGCCGCCATGCTGCGTCATGCGCCACAGCTGCAGCTTGGCGCCGCCTGCGATCTCGACCTGCAGGGTGAAGGACGTCGCCCGGGTGTGCAGGCGCCAATGATGCTCGAACAGGGCGTTGAAGTAGGTGTCGAAGGCCACGCTGGCGCCAGGCTCGATTCGCAGGGCGCCGTCCGTCTGCAGACGGGCGTCGCCGCGGACGCGCCAGTAAAGATCCCGCAAGGGTGCCGGGCGGTCCAGGATCACGCGCTGCAAGCGCACGCCGGGCTGGGCTTCCATCTGCCCGGCGCTTTCTGCCTGTCCCGCCGCTGCGTCCAACATGGTGCTCCCCACCCTGGGCCGCTTGGCCGAAGGTGCGCGCTCTTACCAAAATCGGACCCGCCACGTAAGGCACGGCTACACTGGTGTGTCTTGTGCCTACGCCCGACGCCTTTGAAGCCGTTGCAATATCCTATACCGATGCGAGCCTGCTGCTCTGTGCCAGCTTCGGAAGGCTGCTACGGGAGCGCGGCGTTGCGTCCGAAGACGCGATCGTCGGAAGCGAGCAAGCTGAGCGGACTTCAGCCATACGACGTGTGTCAGCCATCCAGTGTCCCTAGATTCTTCAACTAACCAAAGTTTCTACCTCTGCATGCTGCGGTCCCATCTGAGTCAGCATGACCTGTTCGGCCGTACTGTAACGCTGCAGAGCCTCCGCAAGCACCGGGCCGTTGCGCCGAAGATTGCTGAGAAAGATGGAAAATTCCTTGACCTCACGTGGATCAGTCATCAGGGCGCGCAATGCAAACAGCGTCGCCTTGATTTTGCTCCCATTCAAGGCATTGTTCATCGCAAGGTCCTTCCAATTCGCATAAAGAAACCACCGCAACTCGCGCTTGATGAACCTCAACGCCGGATCACGGCGTGCGACTTGCACGCTTTGTATGAGCCGCGCCGACATCCGCCGTGGCGACCGCATCATGCTCAAGCCTTGACGGCGCACGACGTAAGCCGGTATCTCGGTGTAGTCCATTGGCGCAATCGTCGACAGGCGCAAGTTCAACAGCCAGTCTTCACCGTAAAGCAACCGGTGATCAAAACCGCCTGATTCCCTGAAAAGGTCCTTTCGGACCAGACTGGCGCCAAGCGGCTGCCAGTCGCCGACGAGCACACGCGTAAGTCCAGGCGTAGCCAGCCGATATGAGAGGCGCCCAGCCTCGGCCGTTACGCCCGCCTCGGTAAGCAGGCGAGCAAGCTGTGATCGCTGCCCCGGAAACACCAAGCTGAATCTGCCGCCGATCCAACGCGAGTCCGGCCGCTCCAGCAGGATCGCATCTGCGTCTTGAAGTCGCCCCTCCCGCCACATGTCGTCAGAGTCAAGGAAGCCCAGCCATGGATGCGTGCTGTGCTGGACCCCCGTTTCACGCGCTTGACTTGGGCCAGAATTCGTATCTTGGACCACCACACGCACCCGGCTATCGGCCGTTGCTGCCTCCCTCAAAGCCTTGCGCGTGTCGTGATCCGTGGAGGCGTCGTCCACGAGGATGAGTTCGCATGAGTGTGGCCCTGCCTGATCCAGGACGGAGCTGACGGCCGCGGCAAGCAGGAATGGGTGAGTGTTGAAAACAGGGCAAATAACCGAAACATCCATAAAACTCACTCCAAAACGCCGCATGGTAGGCCGTTCCAGGACACGTTCAGGCCGTCTTGTGGAGATGCTTCCAGCTCATGGGCTGTGTCGGGCGGAGGTGGGGTGATCGCTCCGTCTATTCCGGCGCGAGCCGCAGCAGAACCGCTTCGGAGTGCCGACCATCGCCAGCCCTGCTCGCCCAGCAGCCGGAGCAACGATGCGGCATTTTCTTCCGATGCGATTTGAAAGCGTTCCCGGCCCTAGAGAATGCAGAGGAGCGCCGGACTGTTGAAGTGACGCGTGCTGCCCGGCACAGGCCCAAAGCGCATGGCCGCCGCTGTCGCCGACAACAGGTGCGGGTTCGTACTCCTATGTCCGGTCAAAGTGCTTATGCCGCACAAATGGAAGGTTGCGTTCGGTGTAGAAGCCTACGAACTGCCGCAGTTCCAGCTCGGCTGCAAACGTCCTTGCATCGTTCACCCGTCCCAGAACGTATCCGCGCGCTGCAAGGATCATCGCCCGCAGCGTCCGGCGCCACATCCACAGCGGTGCTCCTAAGGCTGACCGGACCAGCGGCTCGTCGCTAGCCTCCATCGCCTTTAGCGCAGACCCGTTCGTGCGCCCTTCGGAATAAGCCCATTGGCGGTAGTAGCGCTTCGTCAGCCGCTTGGTAGGGACATGGTGGTAAACGGCTAGGTCCGGCAAATAGGCTCCCTTTGCTCCGGCCTCCAACAGCCGCGCATACATCTCTCGATCCTCCGCCCACTTGTAGCGCGTGGTGTAAGGTCCGAGGCGGCGGAGTGTGTCGCGGCGTATCGCCGCGTTGGCGCCGATCAGCATGGCCTTGAAGCCTGGCTCCCCATACCAAAGCCGCTCGGTACCATGGTCCACAAGGCTGAGAACCCCGTTGTAGCCGGTCCGTGGCAGCCAATCCGGCGCAGGGGCGCACCAATCCGGCCGGACCGGCCCACCGGCGAACTCCAGTTGCGGGTCCGTGAAGGCCTGAGCAAGGACCGAAAGCCAGTCCGGCGCCAACTGCTCGTCATCGTCGAAGAACGCTACAACGTCCGCGTCCGCATGCGCGATCCCGAGGTTCAACGCATGCGCCTTTCCCTGCTTCGGTTCAAACAGATACTCGATCTCCACGCCGGGGTGCGCTGCCCGAGCCGCGTCTACGGTCGCCCGGGTGTCATCAGAGGAGTTGTTGTCCACCACCAGGAGCCGGGCCGGGCAGCCGGACGTACTTGTCGCAAAGCTCTCAATAGCCGATCCAAGCAGCCACGCACGGTTGTAAGTCGCCAGAACCACGTCGATCCGCATGGAGTGGTTTTAACATTCCGGAATGTTGCAACAACTTAAATGATTTCAGGATTTGTTAGCAGGCTGCATGTGGCTGCGGTCGTGTATGTTCCGCTAATCTACACCCGCGCCGACCCGCTGCGCATAACGCCGATGCGCTTGGCCCCTAGAGCAGGCTGGACCCGTAGACAAACGCGCAGAGTTGCCCAGACCCTCGAGCAGACGGGATACACACGGCCCCGCGCGAACTGCGGCGCTACCGATAACCGGTTGGTCCCGTCCGTAACGGAATCGTTGTTGGCGTTCGCTCGCTCGTCCTGCGTAAAAATCCGCTTATCAAACGCGGGACGGGCGTTGCGGAGCGTGACAGGAAACAGCATGGCGTCAGACCCGAAACCAGCCAATACCTACGCTGTCCTGTTCCGCACCCACCTCTGGGACGACTACGTGGAGCGGCAATACCAGCGCCTTCGCGCCCAGGTCGGCCGCGGCGACCTGTTCATCCTGGTGGACCAGACCAGCGGGCCCGTGCCCATTCCGCACCCGAATGTCGTGTCCCACACCCAGACTTCTATGCTGGACTTGGGGCTGAGCGGCGCCGGACACGGCAACATGCTGTGGTTCAACGGGGACTACCCACTATACTACTTCTATAAGCTGCATGGCAGCTATGATTATTATGTTATGACCGAATATGACGTCGGCGTGCAGCGACCACTGGACGATATCGTGGACTGGATGGCGTGCGACGGCACTGACTTGGTTGGCCTGCCCAACGAGGAGGAGGTCGCCGGATGGCCGCTGACCCACACCTGCCTCGACGCCTATGCCGAGGCCGAGATCAAGAAATGCCTAATCTGCATTTCGATGTTTTCCAACCGTGCCGTCAGTCGCCTGTATGCCCGCCGCTTGGAGATGTCGAAGCTGGAGCAGGCCGGCCTGATGCAGCATTGGCCCTACTGCGAGGCATTCATCCCGACCGAGATCGCCCTTGCCGGCTTCAAAATCGCGAGCCTGGCCGAATTGGGGCCGCTGGACCATTATGACTGGTCGCCGGCCGTGATCGAAGCAGACCTGCCGGACCTTGCCGAACAGGCATTTGTCCATCCTGTGCTGGATGCGCACAGGTTCGTCCAGCACACGATGAAGAACCTCTGGCCGCCAGAATCATTCTTTACCACGCAGAATCCGGTCGCACGCAACCTGCGCCGGGCGCCAGTCAGCGTTTACGGACCGCCGCTGGCGCGGGCGCTTTACCGCCGTGTTGGCGCGCCGTTGCGCAAACTGTCGCCCAGCCTGAGCCGGCGGGTCTAGCCCGGTTGTCTTGATGCGGGCTGCTCGGCGGATACGGACCGCTCATCCGGGCAGGCTGAGCGTCAGCGTAGTAGGCCTGAAATTTTGAACCTTCTTCCCGGCATGCTTGACAGCGCGACACCCGCCTGCCGTTTTGGAGGGTGTCGATGACCAAGAGGTTCAACCTGTGCGTGCATTGAGCGTCAACGAGGCAGTCCGGCTGCTGTTCGGCCGCATAACGACCGAGGACCATCGCAAGCGCCGGGTCCTCAACATCATCCAGAGCGTCGTGACAAGCCTTGGCAACAAGGGCATCTCGATGGTGGTCAGCTTCCTGTCGGTGCCGCTGACCATCCGCTATCTTGGTCCGGAGCAGTATGGCGCCTGGGTGACGATCGGCTCCGTGCTGGCCTGGCTGAGCCTGACGGACTTCGGGCTGGGCAACGGCTTGACCAACGCCGTGACGACCGCAGCCGGGCAGGACCGGCCGGACCTCGCCCGGATGCACCTGAGCAACGGGATTTTCCTGCTGACGGCAATCGCAGGTGCAACGGGGCTGGTTGCCCTCGCCGCATGGCCGTTCATTGACTGGGCCGCCCTGTTCGGGGTCAAGAGTCCCGAAGCACGGGCCGAACTCGGCCCGGCGGTCGCGGCTGCGCTCGCGATCTTCCTGCTGCAGTTCCCGCTGGGCATGGCCGGAAAGGTTTACCTTGCCTACCAGGAGGGCCGGATCGGCAGCTACTGGGGGGCGGCCGGCAACATCCTGAGCCTCGTAGTCCTGCTGATCGTAACCCAAACTCACGGTGGGCTGATCTGGCTCGTGATCGCCCTGTCCGGCACCTCGCTGATGGTGAACATCGCCAGCAACCTATGGATGTTCGTGCTGCACCGGCCCATCCTGTCGCCCCGGCTGCGCCATGTCGAGTTCGGCCCCATGCGGTCCCTGGGCAAGGTCGGCGGCAAGTTCTTCCTGATCCAGATCATGGCGCTGGTGGTGTTCCAGACCGACAACCTCGTCGTCGCGCACTACCTTGGCTCATCGCACGTGCCTGAGTACAGCCTGACCTACACCCTGTTCAACTACACCTCGCTGCCGCAAAGCGCCCTGTTCTCCTACTTATGGGCCGCCTACACCGAGGCCATCGCCCGGAAGGACATCGCCTGGGTCAGCAAGACGTTCCATCTCAACCTCGCCCTGGGCATGGGGTTCACCGCGGTTGCGGTGGTGGCCATCGCGTTCATTGCCAAGCCGTTCATCGGCTGGTGGGCCGGGCCGGTCGTGGTGCCGTCCACCGCGCTGATCGCCTGGATGGCGGCTTGGAGCCTCATCAACGCGTTCACCAACCCAACCGCTTGTCTGCTGGCCGCAGCGTCGCACCTCCGCACGCAGATCATCTACTCGGCGTTTTCGACCGTCTCCAACGTTGTGCTTTCCATCTACCTTGTCCAGCGCTGGGGTGTGGAGGGCGTGATCGCGGCCACCGTCATCTCGTATGTCTTCTTCGTATGCGGCCCCATTTACATTGACGCAGAACGTTTGTTGAAGAGATTGCGCCATGCAGAGTAAGATCTGCTTTTCGATGTCGGGGTTCGTCGTTAAGGGCGAGATACCGCAGAAAAACGATGTTTCTTATTTTGACTGCTCCAACTTCCAGGTCATACGCGAAATCGGGTGGCGTAATCTTCCCAAGGGATCGCTGCTGCTGGACGACCTCCACGCCGCCACTGGCTGGAAAGTATGAGGATTGCTGTCTGGCATAACCTTCCAAGCGGAGGCGGCAACCGGGCGCAATATGATCACGTCCGTGGACTGGTGGGGCGGGGCCATACCGTAGAGGTTTGGTGCCCGCCCACCGCAGACCGCAAGTTCCTGCCATTCGGCCCCGAGGTGCGGGAGCATGTCGTAGCCCTTGAGCAGGTTTCGGCGCCGCGGCGCAGCGACACGTGGCAGCTCACGCTGGAAGTCGAACGCTCGCTTGCGGCAATGGAAGCCCACTGCCGCCAGTGCGCCGCCGAGATCGACCAGGGCGGGTTCGACGTGCTGTTCGCCAATAGCTGCATGGCGTTCCGGACCAACCCGATCGGCCGCTTCGCCAAAACGCCGGCGGTGCTGTATCTACAAGAGCCGATGCGCTGGCTTTATGAGGCGCAGCCCACCCTGCCCTGGCTGGCCCGGCCACGTGACGCATCGTCGCCATTGCGGCCCTCCACCTATCGCTCCACGTTCAAGGACATTCGCAATCTCCGGAACAACCGGGTGCAGGCGCGGGAAGAGGCCAACAACGCCGCCGCGTTCCGCCGCATCCTGGTGAACTCCTACTTCAGCCGCGAAAGCGTCCTGCGGGCTTACGGACTGGACTCGGATGTGTGCTACCTCGGCGTTGACGCCGGGCACTTCACCGACCGCGGCCTGCCACGCGGGACCGACGTCGTGGGCCTCGGGTCATTCACCCCTGAAAAGAACCATGCGCTCTGCATCGAAGCGGTGGCCGCCATCGCCCCGCCACGGCCCAGGCTGGTCTGGATCGGCAACATCGCCATTCCCTCGTATCTGGACGAGATGCGCCGGCTTGCGGCCGACCGCGGCGTCGTGTTCGAGCCGATGGTGAGGGTCAGCGATGAGACGGTGCTGGATGTCCTGAACCGTGCCGCGGTGATGGTCTACGCCCCTCGGCTGGAGCCGTTCGGCCTGGCGCCACTGGAGGCGAATGCCTGCGGCGTGCCGGTCGTGGCCGTTGCCGAGGGCGGGGTGCGTGAAACCGTCGTTGATGGGGAGAACGGCCTTCTCGTCGCGCATGATCCCGAGGCGATGGGGGCAGCCATCAGCCGCCTCCTGGCCGATCCAACCCTAGCCCGGCAACTCGGCGCCAATGCGCGCCGGGCCGTCGAGACGAAGTGGAGCCTGGCCTCGGCCACGGACCGGATCGAGCATTATCTCGCACGCTATGCCCGGACCGCCGCTCAGTAGTTGCGCGCCCTCCAGGATGCGTCCTTCATGACGTCAGCCAAACGGTGGAGGCTGCGTCGCAAGCCGCCGCGCCCTGCGCTCTTAGCCTAGGCGCGGCGAACTACAGCTATACCGGTCTCCCCTCCGCGCCATAGTCGGGACGCCGCGTCCGCAGCACACGCCTGGCCCACTCGATGCACGGCTGCTCCACCCACCGGTAGGTCACGCACGCCAGGCCGAGACTGCACCCAGCGGTCAGGACTACGTACAGCGCCAGGGTCAACCAGTTGTTGTCCGGCAACAGGCGCTGCGCCACGATCAGGCTCGGGGCTAGCACGGCGAAGTGGATCAGGTAGATGCTGTAGCTGACCTCGCCAATCAGGCGCATCGCCGGATGCGCAAGCAGACGCGGCGGGTGCTGCGCCGAGAGGGCAACGCAGGCCGCCACCAACGCCGCGAACGGCAGGTGCGGCAACAGGAACCAGAGCGCGTGGGGGACCGGGATCAGCGGCACGCCTATGATTGCCGCGGCCAGCAGCACCAGCGCAAGGCCCGGCACACGCGGCAAATGGAACCGCTGTGCCACCATCGCGGCTAGAATGCCCACCAGGAACACGGGGGCCTGGCTGCCGGGGTTGATATACTGCGGGACCCAGTGCCAGCCGTTGTGCCACATCAGATGGCGGGCGACGATCTGCACGCCGACAGCGGCGGCGGCCGTCAGCAGCGTCGCGCGCCACAACCGGCCAGCGATCAGCCAGAGCAAAATCGGCAGGGCAACGTAGAAGGTGACTTCGCAAGAGACGGACCAACCGCCGGGCACCACGGCCAGCGCTGCATTGCCCTGCCAGGCACTGCCGAAGAGTGCGGCGACGGCCAGGTCGTGCGGGGCCACGCCGTCCGGCGCCCACAGCCGTGGTGCAAGGCCCGCTGCCAGGGTGTAGGCGATGCCGGCCAGCCAATAGCCGGGGCCTACGCGGGCCACGAGGCGCAGTGCATAGGCCAGCAGGCCGCCGCGGTTGCTGGATAAGCTCAGGGTGAGGGTGAAGGCACTCACCACAAAGAACAGGGCAACACCGTGGACGCCCCAGACTGCCACCGCATTGAGCCAATTGGGCAAGTGGAAGGTGGCGGGCCAGGCCAGGGTATCCTGAGTGATGCTGTCCGCCGCCTGCCAGCCGCTGCCGCAATGGGTGAAGACGACCATCAGGATGGCGACCCCGCGCAATCCGTCCAACGCGGGTAATTTTTCAGATGCGTTCATTTGCGGCACCACATTGATTGTGTTTCATACCGTCGAAAAAAATCCGCAGGAGCCTGATTTTTGCCTATGGCAAGGTTTTCGCGAGCAATGGTCAGACCAAGGCCGTGCGGGAAAACACCCCTGCCCGGGGCACGCCTATGCCGGTTTCAACTCCCTCTCTTATGCCGCCGCCCAACAGCCATTTTCGCTGTCGTTTGCTAGCGGTATTCGTGTCCGCCTGAGCGAGATTGCGAAGTCCAAGATCCCTCGGCAGCCGCCGCTAGTAGTGCCCAGCGAAGTGGATGGCCGGCTTGGTTAGGTTTGTCCATTCGGCGGAACCCTTGCCTCACCACGCAACATTTTCTGGATCTGACTGAAAAGGCGGCAAGCAGAACGCGTTCTATCGGACGAGTGAACTCTAAACCTTGAGGGAAGACGGATCATCGTTTTCATATTGTGGACGCACAGCACGGACATCCAAAATGTTAACGATGGTCCGTTACGGCAGACTCATCTGCGACACCGCATGATCCCCCCTTTAACGCATCGTGACCAACATATCTCCGGAGGCGAACCCCCGGGGGTAAAGAAGTAGTCCATCGCCAGGAAGTACTATTACGTACCTATCAGCTTCGTGGGCCGTAGGCAAAACTTTTCTAACCGGATGGTTTCGATGGCGCTGCCCCACGTGGCTTTGACGCCCCATGCAGCGGAGGTCAGAGGTGGAATGACCGTTCTTTCACCCTGTCCCGGCAAAGGGCACGTCAGCTTATTGCGAGAATGCACATTCCTTGCCCGTCTCAACACAACAGCGGTGACGACAATGGCCGAGTGCCTCTTGGATGATGCCGCAGTTACCCCCCAGCCCAGCGGCAACGGATGCAGGGCTGCCGAGCCAGATCAGATCGTAAGGAAGATAACCCTGCCGCACGCGGTCCGTTTGGCCCGGGATCAGGCTGAAGTGGCTGCATCCCCACGCACAACATCGGCCACAACCTGCAGGTAGGCCATGCCATACCGCAGATCAGGTTCCAGGTGGTTACCCTCGGCCCACTCGTTCCATGACTTCAGGAAGACCAGCCGCCGGTCCACCGGCCGGTCGGACACGTCCTTGACCGCAGCCTGCAGGACGTCCCGGAACAGTTTGGGATCGGGATTGCGGTAGGCAACGCCGTTCCTGCCTGACCGCGGCGTGTTGTCCCATGCGTGGACGATGCACCGGTAAACCTCGTCGCCCTCCCGCGCCGTCATCTGGGTTGCCGCGAGTTCGGCATAATCGTGGACATGCGGAAGGCCACGCCAATGGTCGACCTTCTGCCGGACCCTGGTCACCGGGTTCCGCCAGTCGTTCCGCCATTGCTTCATCTTCGGATTGTGGCTGTGTATCAGCGCGTCGTAACCGAGCGGCAGATACTCCTCGTCGAGGGACAGGGAATAGGCCACGATATGCAGCCCCGGCAGCCCCGCCTCATCCGCCATCCCCCGCCAAAGCCGGAGGGTGCCGGCCACGTCCGGCATCTTGAGCGGCTGATAGATGATGAACACCGGCTTGCCGTCCACCCGGATGTAGCGCGGGTCACGAAACGCCGGCAGCAGCGCGGCGAAGTGGGCGCGATGGTCGGCCTCGCCGGGGTAGGTCTGCTCGATCAGGATCTTGTTCGGCACGCCGTGCCAAACGCCGGACCAGGTTTCGTTCGCCCAGCACACGCAGAACGGAAAATCGGGGCTGGACGAGGCGACCATCTCATTAAATGGGCGCTCCAGGATACGGCGGCCCGCAAACCAATAATGGTAGTAGCAGAATCCCTCGATCCCATAAGCCGCCGCCATCTCGGCTTGCTGAATACGGGTTTCCGGCACTCGCAGATCGTAGAAGCCGAGGTCCGCGGGCACATGCGGCTGGTAGTGGCCACGGAACATCCGCCGGGCCTTGGCGGTGTTGGTCCATTCGGTGAACCCCTCGCCCCACCACTCGTCGTTCTCCGGGATCGGATGGAACTGCGGCAGATAGAGCGCGATCAGCCGGGCGTTCAGCATTCTAGCAAATTACCTTTTACGGGCTAAATTTATAACCGAAACAGGGACGCCCCGGCGATGCACCTGGGTCCGGTCCCGCCGGCGTCGGCCGGTCATGAGCTTGGCAAGCCTGCCATCACCCCCCGATAAACCGCATACCCCCCCGCACTCGTCTCTTCCCACCCAAACCCCTCCGCATACCCACGCGTCGCCACCCGCTCCGGCATCGCCGCCCACAAGTCGCGCACCCCTGCCGCAATCCCCTCCGGCGTACGCGCCACCACCACCCCGGCGTCCCGGCACCCCACCACCTCCGGGTTGCCGGGGATGTCGCTCGCCACCACCGCCGTGCCGCAGGCCATGCTTTCCAGCAGCACGTTGGCCCAGCCCTCCCGGCTGCTCGCCAGCACCATCAAATCCGCCGCGCCATAACAGGCCGCCAACGCGCCGTGCGGCCGCGCACCCAGCAGACGCACCCGGTCCTGCAACCCGAGCACGCCGATCAGCCGCTCCAGCCCAGCCCGCTCCGGCCCCTCCCCCAACACCACCAGCTCCCACTCCGGCAGCAGCGCCATCGCCCGGATCGTCAGGTCGTGCCCCTTGCGCGGGATCAGGTGGCCGACCGAGATCAGCGCCGGCCGGGTCAGGCCCAACGCCGCCCGGACCGCCGCCCGATCCACGGGCGGATGAAAACTATCCAGGTCCACCCCGTTCCGCAGCACCCGCACCCGCTCCGGCGCCGCTCCCAACGCGATCACCCCGTCCCGCAGCGCCGAACTCACGGTAATCACGCCCGCCGCCGCCCGCACCGCCGCCGACACCAGCCGCCCCGGCGCCGGCATCTGCGCGATCTGCGTCACGTCCGACCCTCGCGCGGTCATCACCACCGGCATACCCAGCCGCCGTCCCAGCCACACCGCCGCCACCCCGTCGGGATACAAATAATGCGCGTCGATCACGTCAAACCGCAGCCCATCACGCATCAGCCGCCGCACCGCGCGCAGGCTGGCCTGATACAGCAACCACGGCGCCGCAGGCATCCCGACCTTCGGCAGCACGGGATAGCGGGGGTGATGCACCACCAGCCCATGCCGCTCCTCCCGCAGCGGCACCCGGGCGTTGCGCGCCCAGTCGCCGAACCGCGCATGTCCCGACGGGAACCACGGCACCGGCGCCAGCACCGTGCTGCTCACCGGCTGGCTGCCGACCAGGTGGCGCAGCCGGTTCTCCACGAACACGCCGTGGTGCGGACGCTCGGCGTTGGGATACAGGGTTGAGAACGTCAGCAGCCGCAACGGTTCGATGCCGCCCGCTCCTAGGCCACCGCCGACATCGCCGGCACCGCCGCGTCCAGCCCGGCCTCTCCGGCCAGGAAGCCCTCGAACACCAACAGCAGCCACAGGACCGCGGCGTGGTTGAACTGCCCGGCCTCATGCTCGTCCAGCAATTGCGCGATGGCGTCCGGCGCGAACAGCCCGGCGCCCAGCATCGCCGGCCCCAACAGCCGCTGCCGCAACCGGTCGGCCCCCGCGCGGAACTGCTGGTCCAGCGACATGGCAAAGCCCTGCTTCGCCCGATACAGCACCTCGTGCGGCAGCAGCGGCTCCATCGCCCGCTTCAGCACCCACTTGCCCTGGCGCCCCCGCATCTTGAGGTCCGCAGGCAGGCCCAGGCCCCATTCCACGAACTCGTAGTCCAGCATCGGCGCCCGCACCTCCAGCCCATGCGCCATGCTGGCCCGATCAACCTTGGTCAGTATCCCGCCGACCAGCGAGGTATTGATGTCCACATACTGCGCCTGCAGCAACGGGTCGTCGGTGCCGGCGCCCTCCATCAGCTCCGTGATGCGGCGCGAAGGATCGTGCCCATCCAGCCCGGCCTCCAGATGGCCCGAGAACAGCGCCCGCCGCCGGTCATGCTGCACCTTGCACACCATCCGGTAGTAGCCGAGCGCCGAATCGAGGCTTATCTCCGTCAGCGTATGCTTGGCCCGCAGCCAGCGCGGCGCGCGGTCCAGCTTGGGATACACCTGCGCCAGCCGCCCCACCACGCCCCGGCGCACCGGCCCCGGCAGCAGCCGCCGCACCGCCTCCGTCATGCGGTGCCACTGATACCGGCGGTAGCCCCCCAGCACCTCATCTCCCCCGTCGCCGGACAGCGCCACGGTGACGTGCCGCCGGGCCAGGGCGCAGACGCTGCCGGTCGGCACGCTGGACGCATCGCCGAACGGTTCCCCGAACACGCGCGCCTGGTCGCGGGCGGCATCTATGTAGTCTATGGTCGTCGGCTCCGCCCGGTGGTCGGTGCGGTAGCGGTCGGCGACCTGCTGCGCGTATCCGCGCTCGTCCTCGACGCCGTGGAAGCCGATGGTGAAGGTGCTCAGCGGCCCCTGCTCCGCCTTGGCCCGCAGGCCCGCGGCCACCGCCACCACGGCGCCGCTGTCCACCCCGCCGGACAGGAACGCGCCCAGCGGCACGTCCGACACCATGCGCGTCGCGGTGTAGTCCGTCAGGCGCCGCAGCAGCTCCGCCGTCGCTTCCCCCTCCGTCGCGGTGCGGGTCGCCGTCGGCACGGTCCAGTAGCGCCGCGGCTGCACCGTCCGCTCGCCCTGTTGCAGCAGCAGGTAATGCGCTGCCGGCAGCTTGTGCACATCCTCATAGATCGTGTCGGGATCGGGGATGTAGCCGAGCGCGAAGTAGTCATCCACCGCCGACGCCCTGATCCGCCGCGGCAGGCCCGGCACCGCCTGCAGCGCACACAGCTCGCTGCCGAACACCAGGCTGCCATCGGGTGCATGGGCGTAATACAGCGGCTTCTTGCCCAGCCGGTCCCGGGCCACGAACAACTGCCGGCGGTTGCGGTCCCATAGCGCAAAGGCAAAGAAGCCGTTGAGGTGCTGCAAGCAGTCCACCCCCCACTCCTCCCAGGCGTGAATGACGGTCTCGGTGTCGCTGCGGTTGCGGAAGCGGTGGCCCAATCCCTCCAACCGCTGCCGAAGCACGTCGAAGCCATACACCTCGCCGTTGAAGGTGATGACAACCGAACCGTCCTCGTTGAACATCGGCTGCCCGCCGCCGCCCACGTCTATGATGGACAGGCGCCGGTGGCCCAGCCCGACGCCGGGTTCGACGTGGAAACCGTCGCCATCGGGGCCGCGATGGGCGAGGGCGCCGGTCATGCGCCGCAACAGCGCGCCGTCAACCGCCGCCGGCCCGGCTTGATGGAAAATGCCTGCAATCCCGCACATCGCCTGCGTTCCTGGTGCTGTCCGGTCAAAACAATAGCCGAATTTCCCGGCCAGGACGACCTTGGCATGGATTATGCGCCCGGCGTCAAGGACCGTAACGTCTCACTTACGGTATAGCTGCGCCAGGTTAACGCCTCGTGATCCCCGTCACGCCCCGCCGCACACCCCGGCGCTATGGTCCAGGTGCCTGATTATTTGGGCTTGATGGAGGCGGCCTTGCTCCGCGACGCCCTGGCAACTCGTTTGGACTATCCTCATCCCGGGATGGCGACGGTGCAGTGCTGCCGCCTGCCTCGTCGCCGCACCTCGCACGAAAGCCTCGACCCGCATGCGACGGTCTGAAATGCCGTTTGCCAGCATGGCTTGGGCAGTATCCAGGATTGGAGTCGCCCTGTTCCTGCTAGCTGCGGCCGAGCGGCTCGGACACACCGGACTGCTTAGCCGCATCATAAGCCACTAAGGCGAATACGTTCTCGGCATCCCCTACCCAGGCCGGCTCCCGCCGAGGCAATCGGACGAGAGCCCGGCGAAGGTGCCGGGTGCTTGGGCGTGCGGCTTACTGCCCGCGCATCATCTGGCCCCGTATCTCCCCGGCGGGATTGGCCGCAGTGTGTACGTTAGCATACCACTTCCCGGCCATCAGGTCCGCCATCTGCGCGTCCGTCAGCGTGGCAGTGCCCTTGATCGGGCTGACGGCGGGCGCCGCGAACGGCACTACGATCCCGGCGTTGGCGCCTGGTTCGGCCGGACCATGGAAGTGGGCAGCCGTGGCGGGGCCGCTCAGCCCGGAATAATCAACCTGATACGTCAGCATCTTGGTCGCAGTGTCCAACGACGCGGTTGCAGTTCCCTTGCCATCGGTCGTCTTGGGCGGCACCTCGGTGGTGCCGGCCATCGTGCCGTTGAAAGTCACGGTTTCGGCACGGACCGTGCCAATGGCGCAGGCAGCAATCAGGCAAGCGGCGGCGGCAGTTAGGATGCGGGACATGACGGTTCCTCACAAAGATTGACAACAATCAATCGTAGCCCGCCATGAAGGATGCGTCACCGCACGCTTTTGCTAGGGGCGCGCGGTCCCGTCAGTGCCCGCCGCCGCCTCCGCCGCCGCCGCCCTTGGGTGCCGGCACCAGGAACGGCACGGCCAGCAGGCTCAGCAGCAGCGCGGCCGAGATCACCGCGAACCCATCGGCATAGGCCATCACGTAAGCCTGGTTCCGGACCTGCGCCGCCAGGTTGCCCAGCGCCCGGCCTTCCGACCCCAGGCGCCCGGCGGCGGCGTGCAGCCGCTCCGTCGTGCGGGTGGCGTTCTGCGTCACCCGCTCCGCCACCATGCTGAAGTGGAAGTGCTCGCGCTGGTCCACCACGGTGCCCAGCGCCGCGATCCCGACGCTGCCGCCCAGGTTGCGCGCCATGTTGAACAACGCCGACGCCGCCCCCGCCTGCGCCGGGGCAATACCTATGGTCGCCATCTGCGACAATGGCGAGATGATGAAGGGCTGCCCCGCCGCCCGCACCAGTTGCACCGTCTTCAATTGGTCGATGCCGGTGTCCGGCGTCAGCCAGGCATTCAGCCCGCAGCTGGTGCCGAACAGCGCCAGCCCAAAGCCGATCACCAGCCGGCTGTCGAACAGCTTGAGCACCAGGGGCAGAAACGGCAGGATGAACAGCTGCGGCAGGCCCAGCCACATCTGCACCTGGCCGATCTGCAGCGCATTGTAGTGCTGCACCCGGGACAGATACAGCGGCAGGATATACACCGACCCATACAGCCCCAGCCCGGACGCGAAGTTCACCAGGCTCGCCACCCCCAGCGCCCGGTGCATCAGCAGGCGCAGGTCGATGAACGGCTCCTTGCGCATCAGCTCGATGGTCACGAACGCCGTCAGCGAGACCGCGGCGATGGCGGCGGCCAGCACGATCCGGTCGTCGCCGAACCAGTCCTTCCGCTGCCCTTCCTCCAGCACGTACTCCAGGCTGCCCAGCCCCGCCGCCATGAAGGCGATGCCGAACCAGTCCCCCCGGCCCAGCCGGTGCAGCTGCATCGGCGCGTTGGCCAAACCCCAGCCGACCGTCGCCAGCAGCAGCAGCCCCGGCAGCACGTTGATGTAGAAGATCAGGTGCCAGGAATAGGTGTCCGTCAGCCACCCGCCGATCGTCGGCCCGATGGCCGGTGCGAACGTCACCGTCAGCCCGAAGATCGCCCCCGCGACCGACCGCCGCGACGGCGGGATGCGCAGGATCATGATGGTGAAGGCCCCAGGGATCAGCACGCCCCCGGTGAAGCCCTGCCCCACCCGGAACAGAATCATCTCCGGCAAGGAGGTCGCCAGGCCGCACAGCACGCTGAAGCCCACGAACACCACGGTATTGAACATCAGGTAGCGCTTGAGGCCGAACACCAGCCCGAGCCATCCCGTGAGCGGGATGACGATGATCTCGGCGATCAGGTAGCCGGTGCTGATCCAGCTCCCCTCATCCAGGCTGGCGCCCAGGCTGCCCTGGATGTCGGCCAGCGACGAGTTGGTGATCTGGATGTCCAGCACCGCCATGAAGGCGCCCAGCGATCCCCCCAGGAACGCCACCCAATCACGCAACGAGCCTTGCGGCGCGGCGAGGACCGGAGCGGACACCGGCGCCGGCGGGGCAATCCGGCCGGAGCCGACGGTGGCGCTCATGCCGCTACTCGGCAGCCATGGTCCGGACCGGGCCGTCCGGCTGGGTGCGCACGTCCACGCTGGCGACGACGGACAGGCCGGGCCGCAGCCGCTCCAGCACGTCTGCCGGCACATCCGACGTGTCGAGCGTGATCCGCACGGGAACCCGCTGCACGACCTTGGTGAAGTTGCCGGTTGCGTTCTCGGGCGGCAGCAGCGCGAAGGTGGAGCCTGAGCCCGGCGCCAGGCTGTTCACCCGGCCGTGCAGCACGATGCCGGGCAGGATATCGGCCCGCACCTCCACCTGCTCGCCTGCCGACATGTGGGCGAGCTGGGTTTCCTTGAAGTTGGCAATCACGTAGAGATCCCGTCCCACCGGCACCACGTCCAGCAGCCGCGTGCCCGCCGCCACCGTCTGGCCCAGCCGCACCGCGCGGTCGCCGACCGCACCCGAGACCGGCGCGGTGATGCGGGCATAACCGAGGTTCAGCCCGGCCTGCTGCACCGCCGCCCGCGCCCGATCCGCCTGCGCCTGCGCCCGTTGCCGACTGGCCTGCAAGACGTCCGTTTGACCGCGCGCCGCCGCCAGCGCCGCCCGGGACCGTGCCAGCGCCGCCTGCCGGCCCTTGATGTCGGCGTCCGCCTGCTGCGACCGCTGCACCGTGCCGGACCCGGTCCGCAGCAAATCCCCGTAGCGCCGGGCTTCCGCCTCCGCGAAGGCCACCTGGGCCTCTCCGGCTGTCACGTCGGCCTCCGCCTGACTTACGGCGCTGGGCAGCAGGGCGATCTGGGCGGTCAATCCCGCCACATCCGCCTGGGCCGATTGCAGGTCGGCCGCGGCGACCCGTTGCGCCACGACGAAATCGGCATCGTCCAGCCGAGCCAGCAGTTGGCCGGCCTCGACACGCTGGTTGTCGCGCACCAGCACCTCGATCACCTGGCCGCCCACGCGCGGGCTGACGGTGACGCTGTCGGCGGCGGTATAGGCGTCTTCGGTTTCCTCGAAGAAGCGCCCCACCGTCCACCAATGCCAACCATAGGCTCCGGCGCCGCCCAACAGGAGCATCGCGACGAAGACGAACGCGAGGCGCCTGCCCCATCGCCGGCGCGCCCGGGGTGCCGGGACCTCCGGTGTCAACGCGGCCGGCATGACGGAAGACTGGGGGCCGTCCATCACGCCCGCCTTTCGTCCAGCTCGCCATCAGGCGCCCGACCAGGAACCAAGACGCCGATTGGAGCCCGGCCTGTATTTGCGCCCGATGCGCAGCCTTCGGTCCCTGGCTCGGCCATCCCGGACATGCAGGAAGCTGCCGCGATCGGGCTTCCGTCCAGCCGCAGCAACTCGTCCAGCACTGCGTCAAGCTGCTCCAGCCGGCCGCAGCCAAGAGAGCCGAAATACTCCGCCTGGGCCTGCAATGCCAACGGAATGGCCTGGGCCACCAGGCGTCGCCCCTCCGCCGTCAATACGACATGATGGGCACGTGCATCCGTGGGGTGGACGGGCCGCACCACCAGTCCCTTGCCCTCCAGCAACCGTAGCACCTTGCTGACCATCATGCGGTCGGTTGCGGTCCCGACTGCGAGGCGTGCCTGGGTCGGCTGCTCCCCGGCCTGCGCCAGATGATCGGCCACGCGCAGCATCACATACTGCATGTGCGTCAGGCCGAGCGGCAGCAACGCCGCCTCCAGCCGCCGCATGTAGGCGTGCTGGACATGCCACAGTCGGAAGCCAAAGGTGCGTACGGGCAACTGGCTGAGCAAGGGTGAGCCGTTCATGCCGGTAATGTAGCCATGCTTACAATCCTCTGCAAGGTAGCCAGCCGCAAGTCACGACGCATGAGGCAGAAAGGCCGCAACATCCGCCTCGAAACGTCAGCTGCTCGCAAGAAACGATTTATCGTTTATACGTCGTTGATGATGTGCTTACGACTTTCAAACGCCGTCTGTGCAGGCCTGGCCTCATGTCTTATCAAGGCAAGCGATGGCGGGTGAACCGATGGAACATGGCGGACCTCCTGACTCGACACGGCACGACTCCCCTCTGCGGAGCCGGACCGCCGACGACCGCCCGAAACTGGAACGCGACCTGCGCGAGGCGGTCCTGGCCGGCAGCCTGACCATCCATTGGCAGCCCATGGTACACTGCCCGACAGGCCGCCTGCATGGCTTCGAGGCGCTGGCCCGTTGGGACAGGCCCGGCGCCGGCCTGGTGTCTCCGGCCACCTTCATCCCAATCGCCGAAGCGATCGGCCTGCACCGGGAGCTTGACCTTTGGGTTCTGCGCCACGCCCTGGCTGAGGCCGCGCGCTGGCCCGGGCACATGCAGGTCGCCGTCAACGTGTCCGCCTTGTGGTTCCAGGACGAGGGCCTGACCCGCGCCGTGGCAGCCGCGCTCACGGAATCCGGCCTGGACCCCGCCCGCCTTGATCTGGAAGTGACCGAACGCGTGTTCATCGGCAACGACGCCACGGCATTGCGGGAATGCGCCCTGCTCCGCGCCCTGGGTGTCGGGCTGTCGCTGGACGACTTCGGCACCGGCTACTCCTCGCTCGGCTACCTGCAAACCTTCACCTTCAACAAGCTGAAGCTGGACCGGATGTTCATCGGCAGGCTCGGAAGCTGCCGCCGGACGGAGATCATCACCCGCGCCGTGCTGACGATGGGCGCCGAGCTTGACATGACGGTCTGCGCCGAAGGGGTCGCGCACCCGTCGCAGTTGGAAATGCTGCAAGCCTATGGCTGCGACGAGGCGCAGGGTTACCTGATCGGCCGGCCCGGCGTGCTGACGCCCGAGCGCATGGCCACCCACCTGCAGCTCGACCGCAGCGTGCTGTTCCAGGGTCACGCCCCGCCCCGCGACGGGGGCGCCGCGGGCCTGCTGCAATGAGCGCCGAGTCCGCCCGAGCCCGGCGGATTTGGCGTGCCGCGCTGTCCGGCATCCGGCCGACGCTCGCCGCGCTCACGCTGATGGCAGCGGGGCCGCCGATCTTCATGCTGGTGATGGATGCGGTCGGGGAGCGCAGCCGCACGGTGGCCGCCGCAGCCAGCCGGGCCGCCACCCTGGCCTCCCTGGGAGCCGAGCAGCAGGACAGCATGATCCAGGAGGCGGCGACGCTGCTGCGTGTGCTGGCGCGGGTGCCGGACGTCCGCGCCGACCATGACGGGTCCTGCAACGCCCTGCTCCGCCGGGTGGAGGAGGATCACGAGCGCATCGGCATCCTGTCCGTCATCGGCAGGGACGGCCAGGTGATCTGCAACAGCCGCGACGAGCAGCCGTCGATCAACCTGGCCGACCGTCCCTGGTTCACCCAGGCGATGGCGGCGGACAACGACGACCTGATCCTTGGCGCTCCGGCCATCAGCCATTCGGCGGGCAGGCCGAGCTTGATGGCCGCCATGCCGCTGTTCCCGCCGGGCACGACGGCGCCGGATGGGCGCAAGTCCGCAGGCGCCGTGCCAGAAGGCGTGCTGGCCGCCGTCCTGGACCTGGACTGGTTCAGCCGGCTGGCCGCCCGGGTTCCAGGCGCCGAGGCGAGCCTGGTGGAGATCGTTGATCTGCGGGACGGCAAGGCCCTGGTCAGCTCGCCAGGCTCGGGCGCCCTAGGCTTGGGCGGCGTGGAAAGGATGGGCCGTTACACCCTTGCCCCCCAGGCCGTGCTCACGCAGCGTGACCCTATCCTGGCCGCCCCAGGCCCTGCCGCAGCCGGCAACCAAGGGGCGGACCCTGCTGACGCCGACCGGATCACCGGCATTGCGCCATTGCCGGGAACCGGCGGCAACCTGGTGCTGTCCGTGGGCCTGCCACGCGGGGAGGTGCTGGCGGAAGCCAACACGCGGCTCGCTGCCGGGCTGGCCATCGCCGCGGCAGCCGCGGGTGCGGCCCTGCTGGCGGCGGCGCTGATCGCCAACCGATCCCTGCTGCATCCGCTGCGGCGGATTGCGCGCAAGGCGCTGCGGCTCGGCAGGGGGAACTTCCGCGTGCGCATCGGGCGCTTGGATGGCGCTGCACACGAGCTGCAAACCCTTGCCTCCGGCCTTGACGAGATGGGCCGGCAACTCGAAGCACGCAGCCAGGAACTGCATGCCGCGCAGGCCAGCCTGCTTCTCAGCGAGGAACACTACCGCCTGCTGTCCACCTGCAGCAGCGACATGATCACCCGCCTGGACGATGGATTCCGCCTGACCTACGTGTCCCCGGCCTGCCTGGACCTGACGGGCTTCCATCCGGAGGAGCTTGTGGGCCGCCCGGCGCTGGAGATGGTGCAGCCGAATGACCGCACTTGGATGGAAGAGGCGCTGAACGCCCCGCTGCAAGCCGGCAAGGCCGCGGCACGGGCGACGTATCGCATCACCCGCAAGGACGGCGCCGCAGTTTGGCTGGAAAGCACCGGCCGCCCCCTCCCCGGCCCGGCCGGCGCCGGTTACGTCATGGTCACGCGGGACGTGTCCGTGCGGATGGAAATGGAGCAGCAGTTGGAGGAGGCGAACAGGCTGCTCCGCGGCCAGGCGATGCAGGACCCGCTGACGGCGCTTGCCAACCGCCGCCACATCGACGAGGCCCTGGGCACCGAGTTCCGCCGGTCCCAACGGCTGCAGCTGCCGCTCGGCATCCTGATGGTGGACATCGACCGCTTCAAGTCGTTCAACGACACCTACGGCCATCCCGCAGGCGACATCTGTATCCGCACGGTGGCCGATGCCATCCGGGCGGTGCTGCGCCGCCCGGCCGACCTGGCCGGACGCTATGGCGGGGAAGAGTTCGCGATCCTGCTGCCCAACACGGATGAGGCCGGCGTCGCCGTCACCGCCGAGCGCGTCCGCCGCGGCGTGCAGGAGCGAGGGCTGGTCCATGCCGGGTCGGAGTTCGGCATCGTCACCATCAGCGTCGGCGGCGCCGCCATCATGCCGCCCATCGGCAACATCGGCCCGGCCGCCTTCATCGAGGCAGCGGACGCCGCCCTTTACGCCGCGAAGCGGGGTGGCCGCAACTGCATCAGGCTTGCCTCCGTCGCCGTCGTCGCCGATGAGGCCGCCCTGATGCTGAAGCCTGAGGACTCCCTGCCCCCGGGCCTGACGGACGGTCCTACCCCGGCGCCGTGATCCAGAAAACGCCGGGATCGGGCCGGCACGGCTCCGCCGCTCGTCATCGGCGCGACCCGGCTCCGCCCAGGCTCGGACGGAGCCGGCCCGTTCCAAGCGGGGCCGGAATGACGCCCATCTGAATCCAGGCTACGCTGCGGGCATGTCGCCCTTTGACGGACTGCTCGCCTATCCCATAACTCCTGCCAGCGCCGATGGGCGGGTAGATGCCGCGGCGCTCCGGCGCCTGCTGGAGCGTCTTCAGGCTGCCGGGGTCCAGGGGATCGGGCTGCTCGGCAGTACCGGCACCTACCCCTACCTGACCCGCGCCGAGCGCCGCCGCGCCATCGAAGCCGCGGTGGACACCTTGGCCGGCCGCGTTCCCCTGCTGGTCGGCGTCGGCGCGCTGCGGACGGATGAAGCCGTGGCCTTGGCCAACGATGCCCTGGCTGCGGGCGCCGACGCCGGGCTGCTGGCGGCGGTGTCCTACATCCCGTTGCGGGACGACGAGGTGTTCGCCCACTACGAGGCCGTCGCCGCCACCGGCCTGAAGCTATGCGTATATGACAACCCCGGCACCACCGGCTTCACCTTCAGCCCGGCGCTGATCGCCAGGCTCAGCCGGGTGCCCGGCATCCAGGCCGCGAAGGTCCCGGCGCCGGAAGCCGAGGCCGCGGCGGTCCTGGCCGCATTGCGCGGCGGCTGCGCGCCCGGGTTCCGGGTGGGATGCAGCGTGGATGCCCGGGCGGCAGAGGCACTGCTGGCCGGCGCGGACGCCTGGCACAGCGTGGCCGCCGGGCTGTTCCCGCGGGCCTGCCTGGCGGTCTCGGCGGCTGCGCGCGCCGGAGATGCGGCAGAAGCGCGGCGGCTGAACTCGGCACTGCAGCCGCTGTGGGACCTGTTCGCCGCGCACACCAGCCTGCGCGTGATCTATGCCGCCGCCGGGCACCTGGGCCTGTGCAGCATGGCGCCGCCGCGTCCGGTCCTGCCATTGCCGGAGGAGGCCCGGCGCCAGGTGGCGGACGTCGTGGACCGGCTTGGCCTGGAGTGACTTCAGCCGGCGCTGGCGCCTGACAGGCCCAAAGATGCTGACAAGGCCCGGCTCCCACCGCGTTGCACCAGCGGCATCCCGCCGCCGAGCCGGTCCTACTTCTGCATCATCGCCCGCAGCTTCGCCGCCAGCGCCTCCAGCGCGAACGGCTTGGTCAGGATCTCCATTCCCGCGTCGAGCACTCCGTTGCCGATCGCGGCGTTGCCGGCATAACCCGTGATGAACAGCACCCGCAGCCCCGGCCGCAGCACCCGGGCGGCATCGGCCAGTTGCCGGCCGTTCAGGCCAGGCAGCCCCACGTCGGTCACCAGCAGGTCCACCTTCGCGACCGAACGCAGGATGTCCAGCCCGGCCGACCCGTCCGCCGCCTCCAGCGCGACGTAGCCCATATCCGTCAGCGCCTCGGCGACCAGCATCCGCACGGCGTCCTCATCATCCACCACCAGCACGGTTTCTCCGGCGCCGGCCGGCGTGGCCGGGGCATTGGTTTCCCCGTCCAGCACGGCGGCGCTGGCATGGCGCGGCAAGTACAGCCGCATCGTCGTGCCGACGCCGGGTTCGCTGTAAACCCGCACGTGGCCGTCCGACTGCTTGACGAAGCCATACAGCATGGACAGCCCCAGCCCCGTGCCCTGGCCGATCGGCTTGGTGGTGAAGAACGGCTCGAAAATCCGGGCGGCCACACCCGGGTCCATGCCGACGCCGGTGTCGGTGACGCTGATCGAGACATACTGCCCCGCCCGCACCTCGAACCCTTGGGCCTGGGCATAAGCGTCGTCGAGATGCGCGTTCGCCGTCTCGATCGTCAGGCGCCCGCCTTCCGGCATGGCATCCCGGGCGTTGATCGCCAGGTTCAGCAGGGCGGATTCCAACTGGTTCGGGTCGCACAGAGTGCCCCACAGCCCACCGGACAACACCATCTCCAACGCAATGCTGGGGCCGAGCGTGCGGCGCAGCAGGTCCTCCATGTCCGCGACCAGCCGGTTCGCCGCCACGGGCTTGGGGTCCAGCGGCTGCCGCCGGGCAAAGGCCAGCAGGCGCTGCGTCAGCGCCGCCGCCCGGTTGGCGCTGGTGGTCGCAACCGAGGCGAAGCGGCCGATCTCCCCATACCGCCCCTCCCCCACCCGGCGTTGCAGCAGCTCCAGCGCCCCGGTGATGCCGGTCAGCAGGTTGTTGAAGTCGTGCGCGATGCCGCCAGTCAGTTGACCCACCGCCTCCATCTTCTGCGCCTGACGCAGGGCCTCCTCGGCCTGGCGCAGCTCCCCCGTGCGCTCCTCCACCCGCGCTTCCAACGTGGCGTTCAGCTCGCGCAGTTCGGCCTCCGCGCGGGCGCGCTCCACGGCGTCCCACAGCAGGTCGGCAACCTCTTCAACCAGGCGCACCTCGTCCGCGGTCCAGGTGCGCGGCGTGGACTGGTTCACGAACAGCGACGCGCGCACCTGGCCATTCCGGATCAGCGGCACCGACAGGTGGGCGCGTATCCCGAGTATCTCGGACGTCGTCACGCCCTCCGCCCCAACCTGCAAGCAGTCCGGGATCGCCAGGGTATGCCCGGACAGATGCTGTTCCCGGTTGGCTTCGCCGAGCGCATCCAGCCGAAAGACGCCCGAAACCGGCGGCAGCCCATCATGGTAGGCAGAACGCACGTAGGCCGTTTCGGTGTCCGCCTGGAACAGGGACCAACCCACGCGGCTGACCTTGAGATGCGGCCCCAGGATGGCGGCGGCGGCGGCAACGGCGGCATCGGCTTCACCGGTCCGGCGCAACTCGGCTGCCACGCGCAAGAGCACATCCTGCCGCGCGGCTGCGGCCTTCTGCGCGGTGATGTCCAACGCCGTTCCCACGGCGCGGATGCAACGCCCATCCTGGAAGACGCCGCGTCCCTTGGCCGCCACCCAGCGCAGCACGCCGTCGTGCTTGCCCAGGGTGCGATACTCCACGTCGTAGGGCATGCGCCGCCCTGGGTCCAAGGCGGCGGCAAAGGCGGCAGTGACGGCCACCCGGTCGTCAGGGTACAGCGCGGCATAGAAGTCCGCCATGCAGCAGGGCTCGTCAGGGTGCAGCCCGAACATCGCCTTGGTGCGGTCCGTCCAGGCCAGCACGTCCGCGTCCAGGTCGAGGTCCCAGGTGCCGACCTCCGCCGCCTCCGTCGCCAGGCGCAGCGACGCTTCGCTGAGCTGCAGGCGCAGCGTCGCCTCCCGCCGTTCCGTCACATCCATGAACACGCCAGCCAGGCGCAGCGGGGCACCGGCCGTCGGCGGCACCACCTGCGCCCGCGCCTCCACCCAACCGATGCCGCCGGGCCGCAGCACGCGATACTCGATGGCAAACTCCGCCCTGCTTTCCGCCGCGCGGGCCATGGACTCGTCCACGCGGGCGCGGTCGTCCGGGTGGATGCAGGCCTGCAAATCGGCATAGGACATGGGCTGCGCCGGGTCGCGGCCATAGATCGCACGGGCCACGGCGTCGGTCGAAAGCCTGTGGCCCGGCAGGTCCAGCTCCCACACGCCGAGCCGCCCGGCCTCGGTGGCATAGCGCAGCCGGGCCTCGCTTTCCTCCTGGGCGCGCAGGCGGTCGGACAGCTCCGCCAGCAGGGCGGCGTTGCGGAACTCCAGCCCCTCGACCCGTTCCCGCTCCAGCGTCACGTCCACCTGGCTGGCGATGAAGTAGGCGACCTCGCCAGCCTGGTCCCGCACCGGCGCCATCAGCAGGCGGTTCCAGAACGGCGTGCCATCCCGGCGGTGGTTGCGTATGTCTATTTCAAGCGGTTCCTGCGCCTGGACCGCGGCGCGGATGCGGGCGACGGTGGCCGGATCGGTTTGCGGACCCTGCAGGAAGCGGCAGTTGCGCCCGACGATCATCTCCCGCGGGTAGCCCGTCAGGCGGCAGAAGCTGTCGTTGACGAACACGATGGGATTGTCGGGCTGCCGCGGGTCGCTGACCACCATCGGCATCCGCGTCGCACGCACGGAGGCGGCGAAGGGATCGGTGCCGCCGTCCAGCAGCGCCAGTTCGGCGCCGATGCGGGCGGCGTCGGTGTGGAGCACCTGGCTGATCCGGGCGGGGTCGTGCGGAGCCTGGGGCGGGGGGGACATCGCCGGTGCATATAGCTGCTTGGCGCAGCCACGCCAGAGTACAAAGCCAGCAACGCCGGGGGCCAAACCCAAGCTTTACCGGAGCTAAG